>SCTP01000081.1 GCA_004322325.1 Gammaproteobacteria bacterium
GCTCTTCCGATCTATCGTCTCAATGCTTTTAAACGAAAAATGGGGTTACGAATTGATCATATTTTAGCCAGCAAAGCCTTGTCCCCTTGCTGTATTACGTGCGCCATCGACCAGGCTCCGCGGGCGTGGGAGCGTCCTTCTGACCATGCCCCCTTGATTGCTGAATTTAAGCAAATGCCTTGATTAAAGCGCCATTCTTGGTTATGATGCCCCCCTAATTTATGAGGGTTCGTCGGTATGAAGCCAGATATACATCCAGAATATAAACAAGTGAAAGTCACTTGCAGCTGCGGCAGCGTGTTTGAAACGCGTTCTGCCATGGGTAAAGATACGTTATTGTTAGAAGTATGCGCCAAGTGCCATCCTTTCTATACAGGAACGCAAAAGATGCTCGATACGGGCGGTCGTGTGGATCGATTCCGTCAGAAATATGGTATGAAAAAAGATATCGAGAAAAAATAACAATAATATCAAAAAGATAAGAACATATTATGTCCGATAAATTACGCCAAGCGGCGCTTGATTATCATGCTCATCCTATTCCGGGAAAAGTTCGTATTGCGCTCAGTAAGCCTACAGCGACGCAATACGATTTATCCTTAGCCTATACCCCTGGCGTAGCAGAACCGGTTAAAGAAATCGCCCACAATCCTGCTGCGGCCTATCAATACACCAGCAAAGGTAATTTAGTCGCCGTCATTACGAATGGTACGGCGGTGCTGGGGCTGGGCAATGTAGGGGCGTTGGCGGGTAAGCCGGTGATGGAAGGGAAAGCGGCCTTATTTAAGCGTTTTGCTGATATTGATGTGTTTGATATCGAAATTGACTGCAATGACCCACAAGAATTAGTGGAAACCATTGCACGTATTGCCCCGACTTTTGGTGGGATTAATCTCGAAGATATCAAAGCGCCGGAATGTTTTTTTGTTGAAGCCGAGTTGAAAAAGCGTTTAGCTATTCCTGTTTTGCACGATGACCAGCAAGGTACGGCGATTGTCGTAGCAGCGGGATTATTAAATGCCTTGGAATTGCAAGGTAAGACGTTATCGGCAGTCAAAATTGTTTGTTTAGGCGCGGGGGCAGCGGGAATTGCCACGATGCGGTTGTTGCTAAAGTTAGGCGCGACGAAAGAGAATATTTTCCTGTTAGACCGCGAAGGGGTGATTTACACTGGTCGGGCAGGGTTAAACGAGCAGAAAAATGAATTTGCTATCACGACAAGTAAGCGTACGTTAGCAGATGCAATGCAAGAGGCAGATGTTTTCATTGGTGTTTCTGGTCCGAAGTTAGTGACACCGGAAATGGTGCAAACCATGGCAAAAAACCCAATTATTTTTGCACTCTCCAATCCTACGCCAGAGGTGATGCCGGAAGAAGTGTTGCAGGTACGCAAAGATGCCATTCTTGCGACTGGCCGCAGTGATTATCCTAATCAAGTAAATAATGTTTTATGTTTTCCCTACCTATTCCGCGGTGCATTAGATGTCCGTGCTACGACTATCAATGAAGCAATGCAGCTTGCAGCGGTGTATGCCATCAAAGATTTAGCGAAAGAGCCTATTCCTCAAGAAGTGTTAGCTGCTTATGGAATAGAACAGCCGCTTGCTTTTGGTTCATCGTATCTTCTGCCGAAACCGATTGATCCGCGGCTTAAAGAGAAAGTATCGGCGGCTGTAGCGAAAGCGGCGGTGGAGTCTGGGGTGGCGATCTCTGCTTAATGAAATAATCTGAAGTAGGGTTAGATCAGTCTTTTTTGTATCATCAAAACACTAAACATGAAACAAACTACTAAAGTAAAAAGCAGTTCTAGTAAAGAATTTTTCATTGTTCCAAGAATCCAAAAGCTAACCGCCGCGCCGACACCCATCAATCCATACGTTACGACTATCATATTTTGATGGTGATAAGCCTTTTCTTCTAATCCAATTCTATCCAAAATTGCCAAGGTAAGAATTTCATAAAAAAATGCAGCGATAGAAACAAAAGTTAACAATAAAGTTCCGCTTGTTTCTACTGGCGAGATCATTCCCCATCTCCAATCAATGATTCCCACAATGACTATCGCTACACTAAACAAAGAGAGAAAACTGCCTGCAAAAAAACTTATTTTTTTATTTTTC
This sequence comes from Gammaproteobacteria bacterium, assembly GCA_004322325.1. GTDB lineage: Bacteria > Pseudomonadota > Gammaproteobacteria > DSM-16500 > DSM-16500 > Aquicella. Next base: position 2,121 of record SCTP01000081.1, read on the forward strand.
TGAGCAATAGTAGAGCATATAACAGCATAACTGCTATTTTTCTTGGCCAAAACATTCCAATCTAATTTAATTTTAAATCTCTTATATACAATTGCAGCAACCGCCACACCAAAATAAAAAAAGGCAAGAATATATGGACTAAAAGAGCCTAAAACTTGGTGAGCTAGATTAAAGATAACAACTTGCACTGCGATCGTTAAAAAAACTGCGGCTATTGCTAAGCGCCAGCACCAAACTTTTTCATCGTTATTTGTTTTTTTATCATTGTGAAGCTGACTTATTTGAGATTCTGCTATACCGTCGTTTTGAGAAAATAATACTAAACGATTTGCTACCCAATCTAAAGAACCTGCGCTAAATTGCAAGATAGCATCTAATAATAGCGCCGCAGCCATCCCTATATTTATTCCGAATAGTTCCCAGATAATGAGGCCAAAAATAACACCCAAATAATATCCCAACTCTACCCAAGCAATTCGTTGCTGCTGACCAGCAGCGGCGGATGCACGCAACACTCTAGAATAAAACCAAAAGCCAAATCGAGTGCAAAGAAGGATAAAGAACCATAAAGCTGGTGTATCGGAAAGCCTGCCATTAATAGCATTAGCCTCAAAAACACTTAATAAAATAATAGAAGTCAGTCCTCCACAGATAGAAAAGCTACAAGCTATCGTTTTTGACCATTTTTTTGGGATAAATTGAAGGAAAATAAGGCCAAAGATAGTGCCAACAAAAAATGATAGAATAGAACCTCCTTGCAAAAAGGTATTATTGATAATGCCGATTCCTTTTCCGAGTATCGTTCCTCCGCCGAAAGCAGCTAGTAGGTTAGAAAGAGAAAATAAATAATAACGCGTGGATTGGTTTTCTCCTGGCATCGAACAAACTCCTTATGTAATTTTCTTTATAGTTCTAAGTAAGCACTGAAAACAGCGTATTCTCTTTTTCCGTTAAGTGTGTCAACAATATGATGATAGCTATTGTCGTATTTAATTTTAAATAATCCACATTTTTCTATGCCATTTGCTAATGTTTGCATATTATATTTAATAATACTATACAATAGAATCAGAGTACCTTTAGGTAAAGGCCGTGAGATTTGTTCCGTTATCTGATAAAGCTCAAGGTCAAAGGCAAGCTTATAATAAAAACGATAAATTTGTCCTTCAATTTGATGTCGCACTATGTATGGCTCAGGTACAACACTAGGACATCTATTATTTTCAATATAATTTTCTGGCAATATAAATTCCGGTAGTTCATTATCTGTTAATTTAGTGGATTTTAATAACTTCATTTCCATCAAATGTTTTGGTGTTTGAAGAAGAAAATCATCCCAGTTTCTTTTATAATCTTCTAAAATAGGTTGTGCGACAGAAACCCCAACCAATACTTCTAGTGGTCTATTTTGAAAAATACTATAAAGTGTAGAAAAAAATTCTGTTTCTTGATCTTGAGAATTATGCCTATTGTTTCCAAGACAGTTTCCGAAATAAGTAATTAACATACCACAAGAAGAAGGGAAAAAATTGTTATTAGGTTTAAGCAGCCCACGATTTTTAAATTCATTTTCAACTCTTTTAACTGATTCTCTTAATCCAGAAAAAATATCTGCTACAACTCCAGAGCATAATAAGCGGCCACTTTCAATTTCTAATGCCAATGTTTCCTTCAATAAACCAATATGGTTTCTTAATAATCTTGGAGATGAATCGACAGCTAAATAATGAATTTTTTTCTTATCGCCATTTCGAAGGATTTTTTTTATTAATTCAATTTCCGCAAGACCTTCACCCGGAGCTAGCCCTATCACTCCTAGCAGCGAATCTGTATCATGAGCTTTAGATAAACGATTTTTAATGCCTAACTGTTCCCAAGCATTAGATTCATACGAAACCCGAATTTCCGCTTCTTTCCTAGAATAGCTTTCCCATGCTCGCGCTGAACGCTCAAGAAAATAAAGAGCATGAAATGGCAACACCGCCTTTTCTGCAAGCATGAGAGCAACATCTTCTGCTTTTATGGCTGGAGGATCCTGTAAAAGAACTACTCGATCCTTTGAGACTTCTAAAATGCTTTTTTTATGCGATCTTGCTATCAGCTGAAACCGGCCTCGAAAAGATTTAAGTTCTAAATCGTGGCCAAATTTATCAAGCGTTTTTCCAAGATACATGACCGAAGTGCGAAGCGTATTGTCAGGAATATTTCCTTGAAGAACATTTTTTTTCTTAAAAATCTCTCTAAGATCATCGTATGTACAAGATTTCTCAGAGTCATACAATGCTAAAAAGATTAAAACCTTCATTGTAGGTTCTGGAGCCAATCCTGGCTTGAGAATATGTTCTCTTTCGCCCAGCCAGCTAAAAAATGCGTCTGTTACAGGTCTCCAGGAACTATTTGGGGTTATCTCTGTTGGTTTCACTGCGTTCATATGCCTTAGTTTCCTAGTCCA
>SCTP01000082.1 GCA_004322325.1 Gammaproteobacteria bacterium
TCAGCATGGTGATCCGATTACAATTTATGCCGGGTTTAATGAAACGGATGAAGCTTTTTTCATTGTAAATCGTATTCGCGAGTTGCGTGGTACTTATCAATTACGTGAAATGGCGATTTTGTATCGCTCGAATGCGCAATCGCGTGTGCTAGAAGAAGCCTTGATGCAATTTGGTATTCCTTATCGTGTGTATGGTGGGTTACGTTATTTTGAACGTGCTGAAATCAAAGATGCGCTGGCTTATTTGCGATTAATGACGAATAAATCAGATGATCCAGCTTTCGAGCGCATTATCAATACCCCCACGCGAGGGATTGGTGATCGCACCGTGACGACCATTCGTGATTATGCGAAAGCAGCTGGATTAACGTTATGGCAAGCGTTAGAGCAATTGTTAGAGCAAAAACAATTTGCGACTCGGACGGAAACCGCGTTACGTTCATTTGTTAATCTCATTAATACAATGACAGAAAGAACATCGGAATTAGAATTACATAAGCAAGTAGAACAGGTCTTGTTTGCAAGTGGTTTAATTGAACACTATCGCAAAGAAAAAGGTGAAAAGGGTTTAACACGGATAGAAAACTTAGAAGAATTAGTGAATGCAGCACATCAATTTATGCAAGAAGGGGTGCCTGATAATATGTCGCCGATTGCTGCATTTTTAGCCTATGCCGCATTAGAATCGGGCGATCAGCAAGCGGATGCGTATGATGATTGTGTGCAGTTGATGACGTTGCATTCGGCGAAGGGATTAGAATTTCCGGTAGTGTTTTTAGCTGGCTGCGAAGAAGAATTATTTCCGCATTATCTTTCCATGAATGATCCGAAAGCGCTCGAAGAAGAAAGAAGATTATGTTACGTTGGTGTCACGCGTGCGATGCGTAAGCTGTACATGAGTTATGCTGAAGTTCGCCGCATGCATGGCAAAGAAGCGTATCATCGGCCATCGCGATTTCTGCATGAAATTCCGACGAAATTGGTGGAAGAAATTCGCTTTCGCACCAAAGTATCACGGCCGCAGACGATGGCGAATACGTATCAACCGCAGTCGCAAGGACGGTTTCGGGTGGGACAGGAAGTGCAGCATCGTATTTTTGGTGATGGGACGGTGTTGGATATTGAAGGGGATGGCGAGGAAATGAAGTTGAAGGTGCGGTTTGCCAATGTGGGGACGAAGGTGTTGATTGCGAGTTATTTACAGGAGAAATAGAAGATGAATAAGATAAAATATGTTCTTGTCCTACTGATGTTCATTTTTAGTTCGCTAGCGAAAGCAGCCGCATTAAATCGAGCTATTCCTTACCGGGACCTAGGGCAAGGAACACCACTTGTATTAATTCATGCCTTTCCCACCGATCAAGAATTATGGGTACCACAGATAGCCGAATTAAAACAACATTTTCGTATCCTTACTCTCGATTTATGGGGATTTGGTCGTCACATTACGAGTGGCACAGAAGGCCAAGCAGTCACCATGGCGGAGTATGCAGAGGAAGTGAAGCGATTACTCGATACCCTCCACATTCAAAAAGCGATTATTGGTGGGGAATCAATGGGCGGGTATATTGCATTAGCCTTTTTTAAAAAATATCCTGATAGAGTAGAAGGATTAATATTATCTGATACACAATCGATCGCAGATACACCAGAAGTCAAAGCAAAACGTGAAATAGCTGCTGCTAATATATTAGAAAATGGCCCCGCATCGTTTATCCAAACCTTTATGTCAAAAGCACTTTCCCCGCAAGCATCAAAGCAAACACAGCAATATCTGCAAACCATGATAGAAGCGCAAAAACCAACCAGCATGGCCTCTGCATTACGCGGTATGGCCTTACGAGAAGACACGTCTGCTTTACTTGCCAAAACAACATTGCCAATATTAATTATCACCGGAAAAGAAGATGCATTGATTTCGCCACAGCAAAGTCAGAATATGCATGCATTAGCGAAAAATAGTAAGTTAATTATTATTCCTCAAGCGGGCCATTTGTCCAACTTAGAACAGCCTATACGCTGGAATCAGGCGGTGATTGCTATGTTTGATAAAGGTAATGTTTAATGCTCAAAAAGAAATTGTGGCTTTAAACTATTCGAGATTAAAGGGCAAATTAAATATGTTCTTTTTCTAGTTCGTAAATTTCCTCAACTGTAAAATTAGTCAAGCGATTAATTAAAGCCATTAAATCATCTTTACTAAGACCTGTTTTTTCAGTTAATAACTGCTTAGCAAGTTCAATTTTAGTTTTCTTGATACCTGCTTGCATACCTGCTTGCATACCCGCTTGCATACCTTCTTGTCTTAACTGTTGCGCTATTGTCATAATCTTAACCTCAGTATTTGGTAAGAATTTTTGATGAAGAATATCCCAAAAACGCTTTCCATTTAAAAACTCATTCTCATTTATATTACATCAACAACTTCATCGCTTTGTTTTGTCATGCACCGAAAATTTTATTAATTATTCTCTCATACTCTGCAAAAATCTTCTCCTCTGCCACGTGTCGAAAATCCTTCACGACATGCTGACCGCCAGCAATAACGTGGCGAATCGGATTCACATTGCCTGCGAATACCATTGCATCAATAATCGCATCATCTTGTTTATACAAAAGTGTCGGCACATTCGGATCCAACGCAATAAAATCCGCCCGCTTACCTACTGCAATCGCACCCGTCGCACGCCCTAACGCTTGCGCCCCACCTGTCAATGCTAAGGCATAAAGTGATGGTGTTATTCCTCGCGCCTGATGCAATAATCGTTGCCCGTATTCCAGCCAGCGCAATTCTTCAATCACACTCACCGAAATATGGCTATCAGAACCAATACCAAAACGCCCATTTTCTCGGATAAAATCCCGCAAATGAAATAACCCATCCCCCAAATTCGCTTCCGTTGTCGGACACAATCCCACCACCGCCCCACTACGCGCCAACTCACGCGTTTCATTCTCCGTCATCTGCGTTGCATGCACCAAACACCAATGTGCATCGACCTTCACATTATTCAACAACCATTCCACCGGCCGCTTACCGCTCCACGCAAGACAATCCTCTACTTCCTTCATCTGCTCAGCAATATGAATATGAATCGGTGCATAGGGATGAATAGCTTGCTGTAACATTGATGGTGTCACCGCACGCAGCGAATGATACGCTAAACCAATTGTCACTTGCGGATCATTTTTATAATCTTTCATCAATGCAGAAATAATATCTAGAATTTGCGTTTCATTATTAATAAAACGCTTTTGACTATCGATCGGCGCTTGTCCGCCAAATCCACTATAAGCATACAGCACTGGCAAATGCGTAATGCCAATACCCGTCTCTTTGGCAGCGGCAATCAGATAACGTGAAGTCAACGCACGATCAGAATAAGGCTGGCCATCTGGCTGATGATGCAAATAATGAAACTCACCCACACTGGTAAATCCTGCCTTCAGCATTTCCACATAAAGTTGCGCTGCAATCGCATGTAAATCTTCTGGCGTTAGCTTC
>SCTP01000083.1 GCA_004322325.1 Gammaproteobacteria bacterium
CTTTTAAACTACTATATTCGCTGCTGGTTTCATCCGAATTGGAATAATCAACAGCTTGGGAACTGCTACCTCCCCCCGAAGAAGCACCACCTGAGCCCCCGCCTGCTTTACCCAACGTATAATCCGTTCCACCCGGCATAAAGGCAATATCAAATGTTCGCGTAATATACGCTTGCCAATAAACCGTGTTGCCGCGCACAGAATAAACATAACCGCTGCGCGTGGCTAATAAATCTAATGCACCTCTAACCGTACCGATATAACTCATGGTAACAGGCACACCAGAATCCAAACCGACTTGGTATTTCGTTAAAGTCTGCGTGCTAGCGCCTGCGGCAATGGTGCGACTGTAGTAAGAAAACGGCAATTGATCACCGCGAATCACAATATGGTTATCTAACCACGATGGTTGGCGATCAAGGTTGATGGGGGTCGTATCCACATACATTCCTTCTTTCACCGTCAAAGAAGGCTGTTTCTTTAATTGGCTATCAAACTGTTTTCTTGATGCATTAGCCTTTAATTTCGCGTTGGCGACATTGTCTTCCGTTTGATTATAAACAGGCGAATGACACGCGGCCAATGTGAATATCGTCACGAGAAACAAGACACCCCATTTTTTAAACATTAAGTACCTTCCTCTCTATTAATATTTAGACGCGACTGTCAATGTTCGATTCGACATGTACATCACCGCTTGTAAAGGAAACGGTTGCAATAGTTTATCAATCACATTCGGTAAGCTCGTACCGGTGACTCGGCCGTCGAAATTATAATCGTACGGCGCTTTCCAAACCACTTTCCAATGATAACGACTCATGATGCGTTCAAGATTTTCTTTCAACGAACCGCTGATGCTCACCGCATACACAGGCGCACCGGATCCAAGATTGGCATATTGATTGGGAAACACTTCACTACTATAGGCAGAAGGCGCAGCATATATTGTTTTAGGCGCAGGTGTACTGGCCTGAAAAAAAGGCTCGCGTGGAATCGTGGATTGCGGTTTTTCAACCTGCCATCCCGCGAAGGCGCATAATGGAAGGATAGAGAGCGCGCTAATCAATAAATGATAAATCCTCATGACTTGGCATTTTATCCTTTTCTGTCACCTATGGTTCAAGATAGCTGTAAACTTTTTAGTTATCAAGTACCAGTTATTGTGACCACACAGAAAAGCTCGAGCCAGTTGTTTCATTTTGAGGTGCACAACGTGTCACTGCCATCACGGTTCCTTCTACCGCACCCCATGCGTTTGTCGCGGAAGAGGAACCGGGCGACACCGTTCCTTTTTGTGTCGTGACAGAAAGACAAACACGCCAATATTTGCCGGTTAATTGATCATTATAGTCTGTGCCATAACAAGGATCATCTGTTGTTGTCGTGCATCCTTTCGGTGTATTGTCGGTACCGCCTGTTGCGAAAGCGGTAAAACTGCTAAGAGGATAAACATTCACGCTACAACCGGTTTGACTACTCGACGTACAATTCGTACCGCCATTGTTTGATGGCGCATCGTACACACCGCTGACAGAGGCTGGCACCACCATTACCTGAGCGGTCATAGCATTACCTTTTAAATCGACTGGGCAAGTAGGCACTGGAACACAACCGCCAGTTTTATAGAGTCCTGCAAAGGAAATATTTCCTGCATTATTAAGATTCTGCCCAGGAATCGTCACCGACGCTCCCACCCAACAACTGCTACCTGTCGTGCAACTGCCCAACGTGGTAGGCGCTGTACTGTACGCACTCGTAAGAAAAGAAAGCGGCAGTTTCCCTGTCAATGTCTGCGCGACAGCGGGAAGACTTGTCATGCTCGATGGCAGTGAGACAAACACGTAAAATATTGAACCATCCGTGGATTGAGCAACGGCATAACCAGAGGCAGGACTGCTTGTCCACCCTGTTCCCCATGGATTGGCTGCTAAGCTCCCTACTGGCATGAAAACAGTCGGATCATTGATTCGACAAGTGGATCCTGATGGGCATGGCCATGTGGAGTGTTGTACGTAGTAAGTCAACGCTCCATTTAGTATCTGTTGCATGTCTACGACTGTTTTATCAATTTTATTCGTTAAAACTTGCTGCTGCGTGTAATTCACTCCCATTACGATCAACATGCTAACGACCACTAACACCAGCATTATTTCAATGAGTGTCACACCCTTCATCTTCTCTTTCATTGTCGTTTTCATAAGATAAGATACCTTTAGCTGTTACAAAGAAAATATTGCTGAGTCGTTCCTACACCGCCCGACCCAGGGACTTTTCCGCCGGTGGATAATAAATGAATATCGTTATACGTCGAATACATATTGTTGAATTGTTGGATAGCAGGAAGATACATTTGAAAATTCGATTTAAGTCTCTCTGCCACTCTTGAGGGTGATCGTTCAAAAACAACATACTCACCTGATCCCGTCCCTCCCGTACACGGTGTCACAATCCAACCATTGAGTGAGGATAAGCAATTTCCTTGCAATAATTGTAAGTAACCCTGTTCACTCGACGCCGTTTTATCCTTCATTGAGACAGCAACTTGTATATTCCAATCCACTACCGTTCCTGCTGGTGCGGAGGTAGCACAATTCGCGGAGGTGCAAAGGGATCTGGTCGAAGTGACTAAATTAAATTGGGCTACATAGCCATAGGAGTTGGCGGCAGAGCTATCGACGAGAGGAACAAAGGCAGGTATGTTGGCTGGCAAATACCCTGGCGTAAATAAATCGGTTAAGATGTTAATGGGGAATGTGGAACTGCTTAAAGGGTTAGTGGTGGTATTAGAAGGATTTAAGGTGCCAGGAACTAAGATACCCGTGGTAGGATTAACCCTCCCTAAACAATTCGCTCGATAATAATAGTACATTGATTCCATAATCATATCGACGTTATACTTTACCCGGCGAACATCAGCATCTAATCGATATGTTTGATATTGTCGAAAACTCCATATCACTAATAACGTCGCTATCGACAAAACCAACATGATTTCAACGAGTGTCATACCGATATGCCGTTTCTTTTGGATCATCATTCGATACCTCATCAAATTAAGCCGATCCCATGGCCATACCTGTCATGAAAATACCTTGAATCATCATTACAATTAATATACCACCTACGATCAGCAACCCTGCGCCCGCCAAACGGGAAAGTAATTTCAATGTCGCCGTTGCTTGTTCCGTTCCTCTCACCCCCATGCGCACCAACCCATGCTCAAATCCTTTCACTTCTGCCATCACCCGCAGTCGCATTAAATCATCTGATGCAATCAAGCCCGTCTCTAACACATCCGCAATATTGGTTTTACCCATACTTAAGAGATGCTCCATCATGACTAAATGCGACCTCACATACGGGTTAGCTTGGTGTTGCATGACTTTAATCGCTGACTTAAATACCACCCCGTTAGATACTAAAAGGCCAAGCGTTTCTAACAAGCGTGCTGAAGCAAAACGACGGTAGAGCGAAAAAGGCGGATAACGATCCAACAAGGGCCGCCATTCACCTGTGTAGTGACTCATGATCCGGCGCAGGACTAATACAACAACAATGACGCCCATAATCACCGCCCACCACCAATGTTGAATTAAGTTCGCTAAAAAGACTAACTGTTGTCCCGCTTTCGGCCACTGCTCAACCGGTTTAAGGAGCATAAATTGCTCAAAGACGGAGTTTTTCAAATAAAGAATAATACTGCACGCCATGAGAATCACAACCATTGGATAACTCACTGCGCCAATAAAAGCCCCCATCGAAGTCCCTCGTTGCGATAAAGAATTCACAGCCGATTTAACCGTCTGTGCTAACGCACCGCCCGCCTCCCCCACGCGGATGATTTCGATTACATTCGGTGCAAACCACTCGCGCATTCCATCTGCTAACGGTTGCCCTTGAGCAATTTTTTGTGAAAGAGATAACGCCACTTCTTTGTTTACGCCTGTCGTCACTTGGCTCATCATCTCAATCGCACGATTGGCAGGAATACCATCATTAATCAAAACATGTAAGTCTTCTAAAAAAGCTAATTGTTTCTTGTTACCAAATTGCCAATGCTGAGCCGCCAAAACGATTTTGTTGCCGATACCCTTTAACCCATCAAGTGATAAATCCATGGTGGTGTCCTCGCTTTATGTATACCGATAGACTTTTGATTGCGTAGAAGGGTTGATCGGCCCGACTACTTTCTCTGCGTCAAAAGGATCGCATATGCCTAACTGAATTAAATCGATAGCGCGATCGCGAAAATCCATCCATCCATTTTCCTTGAGATACTTCTCCCATCCTAGCGTATCGCATTTTTGGATAAATTGCCTCCCTTCTTCATCGACCCAAATAACCTCTGCGACCACCGTCCGTCCTCCCACACCTGAACGACCGCACGCGTTACAACCACTGCCGCGCGCTTTTGCTTTATCGATAATCTCGGCGCCAAGCACCGTTTCCCAACCGGCAATAAAAGGTTGATGTTTGAGCGAAGATCGCAAAGGTACCGCACAGCCTTGGCATACTTTCGCGACCAGTCGTTGGCATAATAAACAACGTAGTACGCTGCTATCGCCTAATAAGACAGGGGAGACGCCCATATCCACCAAACGAGTAATAATGGCGGTGGCACGATTCGTGTGTAAGGTGGTCAACACTAAGTGGCCGGTGATAGAGGCACGCACCATCACCTGCGCGGTATCTTCATCACGCATTTCACCTAAGATGATAATATCCGGGTCCATACGTAAAGCAGCACGCCCCATGCTAGCAAAACTGCGATCTGCTTTTTCAGTATTGACTGGAACTTGTGTCGCCTCTTCTATTACTTTTTCCACGGGATCTTCAATGGAATATAATTTTTGCGAAGGTTCCACCATTTCCATACAACTCGCTAACGTCGTCGTTTTACCGGATCCTGTCGGGCCCGCCACAATAATCGCACCAAATGGCAATTTGATAGCTGTTTTAATAATCTCAACTTGTGCGTTGGTATAACCCAGTTCGACTAAAGTGACCTTTCGATCTTCCCCCGTCGCCAAAATACGCATCACCATGTCAAAGCCACCGTGCGCTGGGACACTGGCTAAACGCAGACGAATATCTTTGCCATTCATTTGCAATGGCATAGAAGCATCTTGCGGAACGAGAGGATTAAAATGCGACGTCGCGTGGTCGGTTTCTTTGTTAAAGGCAACCGAGGCAATTTCACGCCCTAGTCGTTCAGACCATTCTGCATACACACGCAATTCACCATGCTGACGCATACGAATTTTCGTGTAGGTCTCACGGACTTGAATATGAATATCACTGACATTTTGTGACACCGCTTCAAACACTAAATCACGCAAATGACGTTGTTGATCACTGAATGAAGTGGTATTTTCACCTTTTTGTTTGCGTGCTAAATCATCTTCTTCACCGCTTGCCAATAATAAACTGAGCAGAGCGGGAGTTGCCCCATACACTTGTCCAGGG
>SCTP01000084.1 GCA_004322325.1 Gammaproteobacteria bacterium
GCTCTTCCGATCTATACAGTGTTAAAAAACAAAGATAAAAAATTAAGACGGATAAAAAAATGGTTTTTAGTAAGCAGTGTATTTTTTGCTCTTCCACAAGCAGCCTTTGCTCAAACCAAAGTGGGTGAAATTGTAGGCTATCTTTGTGATTGGCTGTCAGGCGAAATAGCATGTTCTATCGCTGTATTAGTGATTATTTATTGTGGCTATAAGCTAATTAGAGGACAACAAACTGTTCATGAATTTGGGCTTTATGCCATTGGAATGGGTCTTGTTATTGGCGGAGCCACTATTGCAACGGACATTTTTCACATAGGTGGCTATTAATCATGCAAGATGACGAATTGCACGTTTATCCTTTGTTTGTTGCTTTAACAAGACCGCCCATGCTTATGGGAGTGACACAAACCTTTTTTATCATCAACTTTGTTACTTGTTTTAGTATTCTCATTCTCAGCAAAAATCCTATTATATCCATACCGCCATTTTTTATGTTACATATAGTTGGCTTTCTAGGATGTAAAAAAGACTATCATTTTTTTGAAATCATATTAGGGAAAGCAGAGTTATATTGTCCGAACAATAAATACTGGGGATGCAATAGCTATGATCCTGAATAAAGTATTAGAGCGGTTAACAATTAAATCCATGCCATCCAGCCTTTTATTTGATCGTGAAGTAAAGGTATCGAAGCGTATTCCTATCACACATTTTGTAACAAAAAATATTTTTTCTACCCGTGATGGTAAATTGGGGGCTGTCATTAAAATAGCCGGAACTGCTTTTGAAGTAAAAAGTGGCGCTGAATTAAACCATTTGCAATTTACACTTGGGTCTGCGATTAAAGAATTAGGGGATGAATTTGCTGTTTATGTGACAAGCTACCGGCATTTGCAATCAAGCTTTTTGGAAGGAGAATATCCGCCTGGTTTTGCTCATGACTTTCACGCCGCTTATAGCGAACAGTTTGAGAAAGCTAAATTATACGTAAATGATATTTATATTACGCTAATACAAAAAGAAAGCAGTACAAAAATTGATAAAAGTATTTCCTTCCTACAACGAATCAGTGAAAAATACGTCCGATCTCATCAGAAAGAGTCAAGCGCATTACGATTACAACAATTTCAGACGACGTTGACTAATTTTTTTTCGACATTATCTCCTTATCATCCTAAACTATTAGGTGAGAAAATAGGAGATAACGGCATACCACAGGCAGAAGTATTGAAATTTTTGTCTATTTTAGTTAATGGAAAAGAACGTGATTTTACCTATCCCTATCAAAACATTGCGACTTTTGTGCCAGAAAGAAGACCATTTTTTGGAGATAATACAATTCATTTCCAAGGATTATCTCAAGGCGATGATCGATTCGGCGCAATGTTATCGATTAAGACCTATTCACCGATTTCTACTCCTGGAATACTGAATGATTTGCTGACGGTGCCGTTTGAATACATCACTACGCATAGCTTTTTGGGGATTGAAAAAAATACAGCTCTTAAATTTATCAACACACAAATTGATCGACTTAATTCAAGTGGTGATGAAGCCGTAACACAAATTAAAGAGTTAGATGATGCAAAGAATGATTTAGCGAGTGGGAAAATCAGTTATGGGTACCATCATAATACGATCCTTATCTTAAGTGATACGATGAGTGAGCTAGAAGAAAAAGTCGCGAAGATCATTAAAATTTACCAAGACAAGCAATTGGTAGTGGTAAGAGAGACTCTTAATTTAGAAAAAGCATTTTGGGCACAAATACCAGGCAATGCCTGGGATATCCGACGTAAATGCCCAATTAGCAGTAATAATTTTAGCTGTTTTTGTTCGTTGCATAATTATTATTCAGGGTATATCAACGAAAACCATTTGGGTGGTGCGTTGATGTTAATAGAAACGCCGAGCAAAACACCCTATTATTTGAATTTGCATGAACGGGCATCGGGTAGAAAAGATGACATTCCAAAAGGACATACACTATTAATTGGTCCTTCTAATGCAGGAAAAACCGTCATCGTAACAACCATTGATATGATGTACAAGAAACACGGCATCCGATCTATTTTCTTTGATCGAAATTTAGGCTGTGAGATTTATATCCGTGCAAACGGTGGTATTTATAACCGATTACTCCCAGGAGAACCGACGCATTGGAATCCTTGCCAATTGAAGGACACACCTAAAAATCGAAATTTTTTACGTGAATTTATTGCTGTCTTATCAACCAGTCATGGCGCTCAGCTGACGGCAAATGATTATCGACAAATAGCCGATGTGGTGGAGCGCAATTTTACGTTGCCCTTCGCAAAAAGAAACTTGAGTAATATCTCCAGCTTTTTTCGCCTAGACTTTACTGGATTAGAAGCATTATCACGCTATTTGCGATTACCTGATCGCACAGGAAAATCAGGGGATAGAGCCTATTTATTTGATAATGAAGTGGATGAGCTCAGCTTTGAGGCAGACATGATGGGGTTTGATATGACCCATTGGTTAAGTGATGCTGGTGAATCGCCAGAAGAATTGCTGCCTATCTCAATGTATCTTTTTCACCGGATAGAAGGTAGTTTGGATGGCCGGCTTACCGCTATTTATCTTGAAGAAGGCCATCAGATTCTTGGTAAACCCTATTGGAGTCCAAAAATTGAAGAGTTTGCTGTCACCTTACGAAAATTGAATGCGTTCTTATTCATGGCGACACAGTTACCTGATAAATTGGCGGCATCCTCTTTGTCTTCTGCGTTCATACAAGGGGCAGCCACTCATATTTTCCTCGCTAATCCTAAAGCGAGAGAAGAAGATTATATTCATCATTTTAAATTAACAAAACGTGAATATAACATTATTAAAAACCACACCATCCAGTCTCGTTATTTCCTCATCAAGCAAGGGCAAGAAGCGGCTGTCGGACGCATTAATTTACAGGGGCTAGAAAACTATCTAGCGGTTTTATCAGGCAATCAAAAAACAGTACAGTTATGCGAAGAAATCAGGGCAGAAGTAGGCAATGATCCCGCAAAGTGGTTGCCAATTTTCTATGAAAGGAGAAGGGCAGCATGAAGCAGATAATCTATCTACTGGGGTTTGTGAGTTTGGCTATCAGTACCTCTGTGTTTGCTCTGGAGCCAGTGATTGATCTCGCAGAGATTGCTAAAACAGCCGAGCTCATTGAAGAAGCTAACAACCAGCTTCAACAATTGAAAGATTTATCGAATATTAATGCTGATCAATATAATTTCCTGCAGAAAAACTTAAATGGTAACTACGGCTATGGCAACTTATTAAATGAGGATAGTGATCTCAATCAAAAACAATGGTCAAATGATAGTTGGACAGATGTATTAAGCGAATCGAGTAGCGGTAATGCCGCTGCGTTTGCTGATGCACAAAAGACCTATGATAAACTCTATCCTGTTGTTAAGCCTGATCAGATAGCCGCTACCCGTAGTAAAGACAATTTAACACGGACTCACTATGAGCAAAGCAGTGAAATCAGTCGAGCGACACTTGCGGCATCATCGTATGGTTACGATCAAATTAACCAACACATTAAAAATGTACACGACATACTAGAGAAATTAGATAGCCAAACGACGGAAAAAGCAGCCATTGACTTAAATGCCCGTTTGAACGCTGAAGTTGCATTCATTCTACTTGAACAATTACGGCAACAAGTCATGCAAAACCAGAATATCGCTACACAAACACAAGGCGAGGTAAATGGTATGAGCGATGCGTCAAAATTTATGCAAATGAATTCACAATGAGGAGAAAATTTATGCGGTACATCATCAGTTTACTATTGATTTGTTTTTTAACAGGTTGCGCAGAAAACGTGTTAAAAGCACCTTGCAACGCATCAGGTAGTAATTGTACGCCACGTACCAAAATCAATCAGTGGGACAATAACCAATAACGTAAAAAAGGACTAATGCCATGAAAAAATGGATAACTGTAGTAGCTATCGTAAGTAGTGTTAACTTTCTGACTGCTTGCGGGAATTCGAATCCGGTATTGAATCATGATGCTGATGCGTTTGCAAAAGTGGTCAATCAATTTGATGAAAGAGACATGGGTAATAGCATCGCCTCATCCTGTGGTGATTATTATGTGTATTCTCATGACTATACCGGGGCAGAAAAAGCGGAGCTTGGGCGAGAATGTGAAAAAAACATAAAACATTTTGCAGCTTATCTCAATAAATCCGCTGATTTTAATGATATTACAGCCACTGATTTAGAACAGCTCTCCACCTGGCAATATTATTTTAAATCAAAATTAGCGCGCGGTGCTGGGATAAAGGACAGATAAAGTGATTACACAAATATTAGAAAAAGTCGATACTTTAACGCAGCAATTTGTGTTTAATGGCTACCAACAATTAGCGAATACTTATGCGCCTGCTATTTATGGGATGGTAACGTTATTTATTATCATCTATGGTTATGCTGTTATTCAGGGATATGTCACTTTATCGCTTGCCGAAACGAGTAAACGTGTTCTTACCGCCGGTTTTATTCTGATGTTAGCCTTGGATTGGGCAACATTTTCTAAGTATGTTTACGATCTTTTTACCATCACACCCGATGAAATTTCGAGTGTTTTAATGAAATCTACCCCAAACTCAAATTTTTCTGATGCGAATGGAGTAGATGCTGCCTTACAACAAACATGGACGGATGGGATGAATATTGCTATTGCCTTATGGCAAAGAGGGGGAATGTCAAATCTGCTTCCTTTAATATGTTCGGTTGCCATTTATTTCCTCGTCATAGCTCTTGTTGGAATAGCATTAATTGCATTAATTGCGGCTAAATTTGGATTAGCTATTTTTTTAGTGCTTGCACCCATTACCATCCCAATGATGTTCTTTAAACCTACTAGAGAAATTATTTTCGATGGTTGGTTAAAATGCTCGGTGACATGCGCTCTTGTCCCCATCTTTATCACCTCCACTCTCGCTCTTTGTTTAACGGTGCTATCTGATTTTGTCGTTGAAATTAAACAAGCCATCAGTACAGATACCTTAACAATAGAGCCTGCTGGAGAATATGCTTTGTTTACGTTCGTATCGGTTGGTTTAGTGATTATAGCGGCAGACATGGCACGTAGTATGGCAGGTGGATTTACCACAGGAATGTCTCCTTATGTGGCGAGAGCGGCAGGTGGAGTGGCGAAAAGAGTGGCGGCGAAAACGGGTTCTCTTGCAGCGGCAGGTGCAAAATCGGCTTGGGGTAAGTTAACGTCTTCTTTGTCTTCCAGCAGCACGTCGACGCCAAGTAATCCATCCCACATATAACGAAAAAATGAGATAACATGAAAAATAAAAATGATACGAACAAGAATTATTTTAAAGAAGGGCAAGATTGGTATGCTGATCGCTACGAATCAGTCACTATACAATCTAATCGATGGTTTATAGGGTTTATCGCCAGCACAACGTTGAGCATTCTCTTAGTCATTTTGATCATCACGCTCTTTCCGCTCAAGACCCTCGTGCCTTTAGTGGTTCATCACAATACGACCACGGGTGAAGTGTGGGTAGATCATCCTAAGTCACCCTACATGCCAGCAAATGATGCCGAAGTGGAATCAGACATCGTTCGTTACATCACGACGTACGAAAGTTATACGGCGGCAGATATTAAACGGCGTTTTCAAGATGTCATCTTGCTCAGTGCTAACCGAGTGGGTAATCAATATGCCGAAGAACAATCCAATGCTAACAAGCTCTCACCGGTGAATGTATTAGGAAAAGATGGCATACGTACCGTACGCGTTGAAGACATTATTTTTATTGGTATGCAAGAGGGTGATAAGGCTAATGAACCCTCTCACAATCTTGCCAAAGTGGATTTTTCAACGACGACTATTAACCATGCAGGCAATAGTAAAGTTGATAGCTGGGTAGCAACGATAGGTTGGACATATAAAGGACTGCCGTCCAATCAAGAAGAGGCATGGGAC
>SCTP01000085.1 GCA_004322325.1 Gammaproteobacteria bacterium
GCTCTTCCGATCTGGCGACAGTGTAGGTGATAAAACTAACCCAGATTGGATCGCCTGATTTACAGCCTTCTTTGGTGAGAACGCCAAATACAGCCATGCAAAAGAAGGCAAAGATAGCAAAAAGTGATCCTTTGGTGACGTTATTCATCAGTTCCATCCTTGGAAAATACAGCTTGAATTATAAGACAATTCTCATGACAGTAACAGGGTGGTCAAAAAGGTTATCATCGCCGATGATGTCCCATCCTAATCTTGCGTACCAATGAGGAATGGTGGGGTCGAAAGCGAGTAGATATAAAATGTGATGACCGAAGATTTTTGCTTGAGATTTAACTGCTTCAATCAGCATTTCACCTACTTTACGTTTGCGATGGTGAGGATGCACAATCAAGCTGCCTAGCCAGGGAGTAAGATCGGGGCGAATGCCATCATTTTCACGTAAGCAAGCCATGCCGATAGGTTGGTTTTGATGAAGAGCAACGAAGGCCATGGGTGTTTTATTAGCGTTTGAATGTTCGATGAGTTGGTGGGTGTTTCTTTCAACGGAAGCGTTGGGTACCCAATGTCGGCTGATTTCTTCATACCAGAGCGTTGCTAGGGTGGGGATGTGATGAGGGTGGTTGGTCAGGGGTTGGATGTCATAGGTATTAAGTTTGTGCATATTTTCTCTCTAATCAAACTAATCAAAACGCATAACAACAGTTGTATTTAAAATAGTGGAAATTTTTTCGCCATCCCACTGATAAATTAAGTGAGCAGTTTGTTGTGGGATGGAAACAGCATGTGGTCTAAATGCAGCAATGCAATTTCCCCCTACGTGTCTTACACTGTTATAAATAAGACCCCATGATTTCGCTTCTCGGAGTGTTTTGCCAAAATTTTGTGAATCAACATAGCTATCTGGATGGTGGAGCTTATTAAATATTGGATTTCTTATATCATGTAAAGGTTTTGCTATTTTACCCTCATAAACACGCATGGTAATATTGCCAGGATCTTCATTTGTAGCTTTTAAAAAATTTTCACGATGAAATACTGTTTCTCTAATGGCTGTTTCTAATGCCAACCCTGCATAATAAATTCCATAACTTCCATCTGTAAATCTCGAGGGGTTATAAATATGGGTAAAAGCTGCCATGATAGCCGATGAGCCTGGCCCACTGATTCGGTCTTCAACAGGAATAAGAGATAGATCGCCGACTTCTTGCCTAATTCTTTCATTTGTTAAACTTTCGATTTCCAAAAGTGTTTCCATTTCGGAAGGTTCTACAATCCCTTCAAAAAAATTAATGGGAGGGAACTTGGACGGTATGATACGGTATTGTGTTTGATTATTCAGCTGAATTAGCTTGGGTGGTTGAGACATATTACCATCCACGTTCTGCATCTAAATAGCGCCGCACATCAGCTAGATCAACAACGCGACCTTGCATGAACTTATCTAGTGCGCTCTTTCCATTAAATAAAGGTGCTGTATTGGCTTTTTTAATCCATTTGTTTGCAGCTTCTTCGGTAGGTAAAAGAATTCTTAATGCTTTATAAATTCCAAGAATATAAGAAATACGTTCTAAGTTATCTGGAGTAAGAAAACCTTCTTTTTTATTTTTCCATCGATATAGAGTTGAGAGTGGGACGCCCAATAATACGCTTTCTTGATCACTTGCTAATCCCCACTTATGGGTGATGTTAAAAAATGCCTTTAGTGCAATCGTATTTTTCTTACTGCTAGCAACCCTGTTTTTTTGCTTAAGTTTGTTTTTACGAGCGTGCATAAAGCCTCCTCTCAATTATTATAGTCTCACTTGAGAGTGATAACAATTTAATTCTCATATTAGAAATATATTCGCAACGCTGACCGGATAAGTTATTGATAAATTAAGGCTTATGTGCAACAATCGTTACCCAATTTGCAAACGATTCCATAAACTTCTGCAAAAATTTACGCGTCCCTTCATTGGATACCTCACCTTTCGCATCAAACAATTCCCCTGCCTGCCCAATATAAGCCTCTGGCTGTTGCAAAGGGAGAATGTCTAAAAAAACTAACGATTGCCTCAAATGCTGGTTTGCCCCGAACCCCCCAATCGCCCCAGGAGACACGCTCATCACCGCACCAGGCTTTCCTCCCCACACACTCTTGCCATAAGGCCGTGACCCCACATCGATAGCATTCTTGAGCACACCCGGAACAGATCGATTATACTCCGGCGTCACAAACAAAATGCCATCGCACGCTTTCACGTGCTCCCGAAAGGTTATCCATGCAGCAGGTGGTTTTCCTTCATCATCCAGGTCTTGGTTGTAAATCGGCAGATCGCCTATATCAATAATTTCAAGTTTAAGTGATGGAGGTGCAAGTGAGATAAGTGCTTTCGCCATTTTTCTGTTCAGTGATTCTTTACGAAGGCTTCCTACCAAAACAGCGATTTTCTTACTCATGACATTCGCTCCTGGATCTATCTATTGAAGAAGGCATTTCATTCTAGCTATTAGTTAGCATAAAATCAATTACTGTAATATTCATTAGGAAAATTATTATGCTAAAATTAAAAAAAATATTAATGTATATCCTACCATGGTTATTCACTTTTTCCCTTTCTGTCTCAGCCAAGAGTGATAACGATATCGACACCATTTTAAAACAAGCTGATTTGCAAACACTGATTGGTACAGACAAAGCAGTTAACTTGGGAGCGCAATATCAGAACCCTAATGCCAGTACAAATGATGTCAATAATTTTAATGATTTTATTGCAGTGGGTGATTTACCATGGCCTATTGCGCATACGAATATGACTAGCTTTGATGCTAATCAAACGATTCTACACAATAGAACGCGCTATCAGTCTTGGGTAGGAGTGGCTAATTTCAAGCAAGATGAAATTCCAGATGTGTCTCTGCAAGATGGGCTGATGGCTGTACAAGTGTGTATGCAGCAACATCGTAATCCAACACCATCAGATCAAGTTGCTCATGTGATTATTTATAAGACATTAAACACGGCACGCATCGTTTATGATTATGCTTTTATCGATCCTGCTCTGACGAAAGGCCATTGCCAAGAAGTTTTATATACACCAGCGACAAAAAGTTGTGAAGAAGGGGCGGTGACTATGTGCCATCTCAATTTATTAATGTGATATCAAGCCATCCACCATCTGCTTCAGCTTTTCCGGCTGTAGCAGATGTATTTTCTTATGATCAATGGAAACAATGTTATTTTTCTGCAGCCGAGAAAAAATACGACTAATCGTTTCCGCTGTTAATCCTAAATAATTTCCTATATCTTGACGCGACATGGGTAGAAGAAATTCTAATTTCATTTCTAATGGATGCAATCGCACCGATAAATCAATCAAAAAAGCCGCTAGTCGTTGCTCTGCTGTGGTAGAAAGTAAATAAGATCCTACGTTTAATTGGCGACTAATTAAATATAAAATCCGTTTTTGCAACGCCGGTTTAGATTGCAGCGATTCAAGAAAATGATTATACGGAATTTCACACACCAACGTTTCCGCTAATGCAACGGCTGAAAAAAGATAATGGCCAGTATAAATCGCTTCATAACCAAGAATTTCATTCGCAAAATAAAATCCGCGAATCAATTCTTTTCCATCAGCTTCGGTTTGATAGGTTTTTAATGCTCCGTGCTGTACGACATAAAGATTTTGAAATTTATTTTTGGGCAGACAGAGCGTTTCATTTCGCTCAAGCGTGCGAAATTGTTTGGCGGCACGATGCTCTTCTGTTAAGCAAAAAGGAGCAAAAGTACAACGGGTACACGATAGGTAACTTGGAATTGAGCTGGGCATATAAAGTACAAACCGATGTTTCTATCATTTTTTTATGACAGCTATTCTTACCTGGGCGATATCATTTGTCAAATTAAACTATTAAAAATTTCCATGATCTAGATCAATGTCTTGTGCCCAAAAAATAGGGTATCGTTCGCTAAAATTAATAGGTTCCTCTATCCATATACTTAACTTGTTGAAAATTAATAAAAACTTATGAGCCCTTTTTTCTTTTTTAACATGCGACGACTTCTTTTAGCAGCCTGTTACGCCGGACTTGCTATTTTACTAAGCGGTTGCAAGGCAGCTGTGTTAGATCCAAAAGGCATGATCGCAGCGGATGAAAAACATATCCTGATTCTATCTGCTTTATTAATGCTAATCGTTGTCATCCCCGTTATTGTATTGACGTTTGTGTTTGCCTGGCGCTATCGAGCCAGCAATACGAAAGCAACGTATGCGCCGGAGTGGGCCCACAGTAATCTGCTAGAAGTGATTTGTTGGTCGGTTCCGTGTGTGATTATTGTCATCCTTAGTGTCATTACCTGGACCAGTTCACATCGGTTAGATCCATATAAACCGCTTGATATAAAAAATGGTAAACCCATCATCATCGAAGCGATTTCTCTTGAGTGGAAATGGTTATTTATTTATCCAGAACAAAATATTGCCACGGTGAATTTTGTGCAATTTCCAGTCAACACACCAGTTAGATTTCTGATCTCCGCCGAAGGGCCGATGAATTCATTTCAAATTCCCCAACTGGGCGGCCAAATTTATGCCATGGCAGGTATGCAGACCAAATTAAATCTTATCGCGAATACTATCGGTGATTATCAAGGCGTCTCGGCGAATTTTAGTGGCGAAGGATTTACTGATATGAAATTTATCGCGCGCGTGAGTTCGCAAGATCAATTTGAACAATGGGTGAAAACAGTCAAACGATCACCCACCGCCTTGACGATGACAGCCTATGATCAATTAATTCAACCGAGTGAAAATAATCCTGTTGCCTATTATTCCTCGGCAACCAAAGACTTATTTAATACCGTCATCATGAAATCGATGATGCCCATGGCGATGTAAGAAAGGTAAAAATTGATATGCTTGAAAAACTTCTTTTCGGTAATTTAACACTGCAAGCAATCCCTTATCATAATCCTATCATCATGGGTGCGGCAGCAGGGATGGGCTTAGTCGTAGCCATTGTCATCGGTTCTTTATTTTATTTTAAAAAGTGGACGTGGTTATGGTCTGAATGGTTAACTTCCGTTGATCATAAAAAAATTGGCATCATGTATCTCATTTTAGCGCTTGTCATGTTTCTACGTGGTTTCACAGATGCCATCATGATGCGTTTACAACAAGCGATCGCTGTCGGTCATTCAACTGGCTATTTACCACCAGAACATTACGATCAAATCTTTACCGCCCATGGCGTGATCATGATTTTCTTCATGGCGATGCCATTTATGTTTGGTCTTATTAATATCGTATTGCCTTTGCAAATTGGTGCACGCGATGTCGCATTTCCCTACTTAAATTCATTAAGTTTATGGTTATCTGTCGTTGGCGCGGCATTGGTGAATATTTCTCTCGTTGTTGGTGATTTTGCAGCAACAGGGTGGTTAGCTTATCCACCGCTTTCTGAATTAGCTTATAGTCCGACTGTTGGTGTGGATTATTATATTTGGGCCTTACAAATCTCGGGCGTTGGAACGTTATTATCTGGCATTAATTTTGTTGTCACGATTTTAAAAATGCGCTGCCCGGGCATGACTTTCATGAAAATGCCAGTTTTCACCTGGACAGCCTTATGCTCCATGATTCTGGTGATTTTAGCTTTCCCTGTCTTAACAGTTACGTTAGGCATGTTATTTTTAGATCGTTATTTTGGGATGCATTTTTTCACCGCAGATTTTGGCGGCAATTCGATGATGTATATCAACATGATCTGGATCTGGGGGCACCCTGAAGTTTATATTCTGATTCTGCCTGCTTTTGGTATCTTTTCAGAAGTGGTGCCGACGTTTGCTAAAAAGCCTTTGTTTGGTTATACCACCATGGTATGGGCAACCGCTTCGATTACCGTGTTATCTTTTGTTGTTTGGCTACATCACTTTTTCACCATGGGTGCAGGGGCGGATGTGAACGCCTTCTTCGGCATTGCCACCATGATTATCGCAATTCCCACCGGTGTGAAAGTCTTCAACTGGCTATTTACCATGTATCGAGGGCGTATCACTTTCTCTACCCCGATGTTATGGACCATCGGATTCATCACCACATTTGCGATAGGTGGGATGACAGGGGTGATGTTAGCGGTACCAGCCATTGATTTCCAAGTCCACAACAGTGTATTTCTCATCGCGCATTTTCATAATGTGATTATCGGTGGGGTAGTGTTCGGTTACTTAGCTGGATTTACTTATTGGTTTCCCAAAGCTTTTGGTTTTAAATTAAATGAAACGCTAGGCAAATGTGCTTTCTGGTGTTGGATTATCGGCTTTTACACTGCTTTTATGCCACTTTATGCGCTGGGCTTGATGGGTATGACGAGACGCTTAAGCCATTACGATGCCGCCACCGGCTGGCATCCTTATCTGGTGGTAGCGGCGATAGGTGCTTTTATCATCGGCTGCGGTGTGGCGTTTCAGATTCTGCAATTAGTGGTCAGTATTAAAAATCGTGAGCAATATAAAGATGTCACGGGTGATCCATGGGATGCTCGGACATTAGAATGGTCTATTCCATCGCCCGCTCCATTTTACAATTTTGCTATCACGCCGGAAGTGAAGAGTAGAGATGCATTTTGGACAGCGAAGCAAGAAAAGTTCTCTACGCTACCGCATTATGAAGATATCCACATGCCGAAAAACACCAGTGTGGGTTTCATTATTGCGATGTTAAGCGGTGTAGTTGGTTTTGCCATGATTTGGCATATTACTTGGTTAATGGTGGCGGGTTTGATCGGCGTATTTGTGACGGTGATCATGCGCTCTTTTAACATGGACACGGATTATTATGTCAAAGCCAGTGAAGTTGAAAAATTAG
>SCTP01000086.1 GCA_004322325.1 Gammaproteobacteria bacterium
AGTACCTATAGGCAATTTATTTCTCGGGTTTATACACATATCATAAATTGGGTGAGTGGCTATAAATTTCATTATTACAATGGCCATCATGTGCATTTACGATATAACATCATGCGTTGGCATCCGAATACGCGTGGTTTTGGTTTCCAGGCAGCATTACTTTGTATGATGCTTGATCTCGGTTTTAGCTATCAAGAAGTATCCTGTATTACCATTGAACGTCGAGGCGGACGTGGTAATGCGCTTACCTGGAAAAATTTACGGTCTGTTGCGCATATTTCTTTAAGTATTTTATTTCGTAGAATCACAACTTGGGTGTAAGATGTCAATACCTCTGATAAAGCGCAAACCTAAAATTTTACTCGTCTGTAAAATAGCTATTTCTATAATTATCCTATGGTTTCTGATTCATTCAACTCAGCTTAAACCCGAGTTGTTCACTCAATTATTTCATCAGCCATTACTCTCACTTGAGGTCGTTTTAGTTTTATTGTCCTTAATCGTCATTGGCGCTTGGCGATGGCAGATATTGAACGCATCACAAGATATTCATCTTAGCTTTATTAAGACCCTAAGTGCCACTTATTTAGGCGCTGCATTTAACTATGTGTTACCGGGCTCGGTGGGTGGAGATTTAATACGTATGTATTATGTTTTCAAAAAGAAACCACAAAAAAAAGGTAGCGCCATGCTCTCTGTTTTTTTTGACCGCGTTATGGGTTTTGTCGCGGTATTTTTGATTATCTGCTTGATTGCTCTCTTTAAGATGGATACGGTCATGCAGCATCCGCAGCTATTTTATTTGTTATCTATTTGTACCGTGTTTTGTTTTAGCATACTAAGTATTTTTTTAATACTCTTATTTTTGCCTGGAAAAGTGAATTTTTTGGGTTGGTTTAGCCGCCGTAGCAGTGTGCTGGCTTCCTTTCTACCTGCTAGGAATAACTTCAGGCTATCTAAAGCAGTCTTTTGTAAGTGCCTCCTTACTTCTATTTTAAGTCAGGTGTTGATGGTTTGTGCAGTCTTGCTTATTGCCAGGATAATGAACCTCCCTCCAATTGCTTTTTCTGATTACGCATTAGCAATGGGTATGACGCAGATTGTAAATTTGATCCCCATCACTCCAGGTGGCGTCGGGATAGGTGAAATGATGTTTGCTCATACCTTGCAACTTTTGAATCCTGGTGCCGTGGGTGCCTTTGCCACGATATTTTTTACTTACCGCATTATTTCTATTGTTACTTACTTACCAGGGGTTGTTTTCTATATTCCCCGTTTTATATTGTTAAAGCAGCAAGCAGAAGTTAGCTAGTTTTATCAAAAATAGTTTGTTACAATTCGAAAGATTTATTTCAGGATGGAAGCAGGGATAAAAAATGCGGTATTTTGTAACTGGATGCGCAGGGTTTATTGGCAGTAGCTTAGTGGATCGTTTATTGCAGCAAGGCCACGAAGTCATTGGCTATGATAATTTTTCAACAGGATCAAGCGATTTTTTAAAAGAAGCACAACAAAATAAACAATTTAGCTTAATTCAAGATAATTTACTTGATCGTGAAAAATTAAATCGAGCTATGCAAAACGTCGATGCTGTCTTTCATATGGCTGCAAATGCTGATGTGCGATTTGGCACCAACCATCCCCATAAAGATTTAGAGCAAAATGCGATTGCAACTTTTAATGTATTGGAAGCAATGCGTCTTAATAATGTAAAACGTATTGCTTTTGCTTCAACAGGATCTATTTATGGCGAGGCATCTGTTTTTCCAACGCCGGAAGATTCTCCTTTTCCTGTGCAAACATCTCTTTACGGTGCATCCAAACTCGCAGCAGAGGGATTAATTCAAGCCTATTGTGAAGGTTTTCAATTTCAAGCTTATATTTTCCGCTTTGTTTCAATAGTAGGCGAACGTTATACCCATGGGCATGTCTTTGATTTTTATAAACAATTATTAAAAGATCCAACGAAATTATTTGTGCTTGGTAACGGTAAACAGCGAAAATCTTATCTTTATATACAAGATTGTATTGATGCCATTTTTTTTGTAATGGAACATGTGAAAGATAAAATGAATATTTTTAATTTAGGTACAGATGAATATTGCGAAGTGAATGATTCAATTAACTGGTTATGCGACCATCTTAAATTATCACCAACCATTTCCTATCAAGGAGGCGAGCGCGGATGGATTGGCGATAATCCT
>SCTP01000087.1 GCA_004322325.1 Gammaproteobacteria bacterium
GCGTATTGATAGAATATTGGCGCAATCACCCGCAAGCCGCCTTCATCCATCAGCTCGCGCAGTGGGAACATATGATCCCTGAAGAGGGGATAAAAGAAGAATTTTTAGGCATGATTCGGCAATTGAATATCGTGGGGATTGACGAAGAAATCAACCGATTATTGGCGAAAGCCGCCCAGGAAGGGCTCTCGGAAGAAGAAAAAATAGAGCTTTCCACTTGGATCGCCAAAAAAAAGTCTATCGTTAATTAGCTAAAAATGACTTTTACTGGAATTTAGTAGATAATAATAGGTTGCCGATACCCAGACTTTGACTTAATTACCATATACACAGGTTACTGCACTATGACTGCTATGGATCAAGAATCCCAACGATCATTTCAAAACTTAATTAAACGCGGCAAAGAACAAGGTTATTTAACCTATGCCGATCTCAACGATCATTTGCCAGCCGATCTCGCCGAGCCAGAAGCAATCGAAGAGATTATTGGCATGATGAATGACATGGGCATTCGCATCACAGAACAACCGCTTGAGATGGAAGAACTCCTCTTTGTGGAAAAAGAAGCTCCTGAAGACGAAGTGGCCGCGGAAGAAGTGGCTATTGCGTTATCAGCGGCCGATGGCGAATTGGGCCGCACCACGGATCCCGTCCGCATGTACATGCGCGAGATGGGTCGGGTAGAGTTGCTCTCGCGCGAAGGCGAAATTGCGATTGCCAAGCGCATCGAAGAGGGCATGAACCAAATGCTCACTACCTTAGCTTACCAGCCACAAATGATTGCCGAAGTGCTGGCAGATTATGACCGCGTCGAAAAAGGCGAGCTGCGCTTAAGCGATATCATTAGCGGCTATATTGAGCCGAATCTAGAAGGGGAAGAAGAGGATGAGAAAGGTGGTCAGCCGGCTGCCGCGGCTGAAGAAGAAGAGGAAAGCGAAGGAGCAGCGGATCCTTTTGATGACGATGCTGGGTTAGATCCGGAATTTGCTCGAGAAAAGTTTGAGGGATTACGCAAGCTTTACCATGAAACCATTGCGCTAGAAAAGAAACATGATCAGAAACACAAAAAATTCATCGCTAAACGAGATGAATTAGCTAAATATTTCATGGACATCAAACTTTCCCCACGCCAGTTTAATAAGTTATCGCGAAAGATGCGTAATATGCTCGATGAAATCCGCATGCAAGAACGCATGATCATGGATTGGTGTGTGAATAAAGGTAAGTGGCCACGTAAATTATTTATTGGTTCTTTTTTGAATAATGAAACGAATATTAATTGGCTGAAAGAGCATGAAAGTAAAAATTACTACCATGATATTGAACGATTTGTACCAGAAATTCAACGCGCGCAAAAGAAACTAATTTCATTAGAAGAGCAAATGCGAATGACGATTGCTGAAATTAAAGAAGTTAATCGTCGTCTTTCAATTGGCGAAGCGAAAGCGCGTCGTGCGAAGAAAGAAATGGTGGAAGCCAACTTGCGTTTGGTCATTTCTATCGCAAAAAAGTATACGAATCGCGGATTACAATTCCTGGATTTAATTCAAGAAGGGAATATTGGCTTAATGAAAGCGGTAGATAAGTTTGAATATCAACGCGGTTATAAGTTTTCTACTTATGCCACCTGGTGGATACGTCAAGCCATTACTCGCTCTATTGCTGATCAAGCGCGAACGATTCGTATTCCCGTGCACATGATTGAGACAATCAACAAATTAAATCGCATTTCACGCCAATTGTTACAAGAAACGGGACAAGAACCGACACCGGAAGAATTAAGTCGTAAGATGGGTATTCCGGAAGATAAAATTCGCAAGATCCTCAAAATTGCCAAAGAGCCTATCTCCATGGAAACACCGATTGGTGATGATGAAGATTCTCATTTAGGTGATTTCATCGAAGACGGGAATACGATGTCGCCGATTGATGCGGCAACGAATTTTGGTTTATCGGAAGCGGTGCAAAAAGTATTGGCCTCGCTCACGCCGCGTGAAGCGAAAGTATTGCGTATGCGGTTTGGTATTAATATGAATACGGATCACACGCTGGAAGAAGTGGGTAAACAGTTTGACGTGACGCGTGAACGTATTCGACAAATCGAAGCGAAAGCATTGCGCAAACTGCGTCATCCCTCGCGTGCGGAGCAATTGAGAAGCTTCTTGGAAGAGCAAGAGTAAACTGGAAAAGCGTGCTGCAAGGAGCAGCACGCTGATACCAAAGGATGGTGATATGCGATGGCGGTTATTATTTTTCTTTTTTTCCTGCTTGATTATTTGCCCTCCTCTCTTTGCATTTGAAGATCAAGGTGAAAAGATTTTAAATTTCGATAGCACGATTGTTGTCAATAAAGATGCTTCCATTGATATCACGGAAATCATTTCGGTTTACGCTGCGCAAATTAAGATTATTCACGGCATTGTGCGACGCTTACCGACACGCAATACGCACTATCAATTGCAACAGGTTTTATTCAACAATACGCCTTCTGCTTATCATACAGAACATTCTTACTCGCAATTGGCTATTTATATTGGTAACGCGGATGTGGTACTCCCACCTGGTATTTATGTTTATACCATTAGTTATCATGTCAACCACGCGATTAATTTTTTGCAAGACACGGATGAACTTTATTGGAATATCACGGGGAACGAATGGGATTTTCCTATTCTCAAAGCATCAGTTGACATTCAACTGCCAGAAGGTGCCAAGATTTTAAACTATGCGGCTTATACAGGTGCGACGGGAGAAAAAGGTCAGAATTTTTATGCTAGAGCAGCGGCTAACAATGAAATCTCCTTTACTACTACAGCACCTTTAATGCCAGGTGAAGGATTGACGATTGCGGTTGCTTGGCCGAAAGGGGTGATTCAACCGCCAACGATGTGGCAGCAGGTGAAAATGAATTTTCAAGAAAACAAGGTGGAATATATTTTATTAGAAATAATCGGCCTCATTTTTTTCTATTATTTAGCGATGTGGTCATGGCATGGCAGGCATTGGCGGAGAAGAATCATCCCACTTCTTTTTGAACCGCCGCTTCAACTCTCCCCTGCTGCGCTGCGTTATATTAAGCACATGCGGCCTGATATTAAAATGTTTACCGCGGCCATCGTGGATATGGCGGTGAAAGGAGCGTTGGTGATCCAAAATAATGATGGGGTTTTTAGCTTAGAAGAGAAAAATAAGCAAAGTCCTCAATTAGCTGCGGAAGAAAAAAGTGGGATGGAGGCGTTATTTTTAGGGAATTCTTCGATGACGTTAGAAGCAAAAAATGCGAAAGAGATTCGACGTGCACGGTTAGCGGTGAATACATCGTTAAAAAATGCGTATAAGAATGTGTATTTTACTGACAATTCTCGTTACTTAATACCGGGATTATTATTAACGGTATTTGCTTATATTTTGGTAGCACTTTCTTCGGATCATTTTATTCTGACATTATTCACCTTAACGATGATCACTATTTTAGGTGCGCTAGTGGTTAATAGGGG
Source organism: Gammaproteobacteria bacterium (assembly GCA_004322325.1). Classification (GTDB taxonomy): domain Bacteria; phylum Pseudomonadota; class Gammaproteobacteria; order DSM-16500; family DSM-16500; genus Aquicella. The sequence goes on from SCTP01000087.1 coordinate 3,498, forward strand.
GATAAAAGCATGTACTGACATTGGCAATGCTTATGAAATTTTTTCATTTAGCTTATTGAAGTCAGCCTTAACTTCCTCCATTGGTTTTATTGCAATAGCTATTATCTGTATTAGCATGATCATTACCGATTTCCCTTCGCTCCCTTTTTTATTGATCCCATTACTATTTCTCCTCATGGTGCTTAATTTTATTTTTTATCAATTATTGCAAGTGCCGACAGCGGAAGGGTTTAAGTTGATTGATCAGATTGAAGGGTTTAAGTTGTTTCTGCAGACGGCAACGACCTATCGTTTGAATCAGCTGAATCTTCCGCAGAAAGGGCCGATGTTATTTGAGGCGTATTTGCCTTATGCGATTGCGTTGGATGTGGAAAATGCGTGGGGGGAGAAATTTAATCATTTGGTGCAAGAGGCGGAGACGGAAACGACGTATCGGTATTATTCGCCTGTGTGGTATAGGGGGACCTCGCCTTGTCATCCAACCGCGTTTCCAGTGGTGTTGAATAGTAGTTTGACGGGAGCGATAAGCACTTCTTCCTCTGCTAGTAGCGGCGGTGGGGCGTCAGGTGGTGGGGGCGGAGGTGGCGGTGGTGGGGGATGGTGATTTTTGTGAGGGTTGGGCTGGAAAGCGGGCGCGGTTCGATATATCATTGGCACTTTCTGCGAAGCGGGCCCATAGCTCAGTTGGTTAGAGCAGGGGACTCATAATCCCTTGGTCCTAGGTTCAAGTCCTAGTGGGCCCACCAAATTTATTGAAAATAAAGAATTATTTTAGATGCCTTGCTCGATGGCGCAATAGAGCAGTTTTAGTAGGACTATTTGCGGCATATAAACCATTTTTTTGTGATCCGGCAAATCCATAAGTATCTCATCCTATCAAAATTAAATTTTACTGCTCAGTTGGATCAATTTCACTCACCCTGTTTTCATTAAACTTACCTTCAAAATCCCTGATCACTTGTAATATATCGCTCCATTTCGGCACACTCCCAAAGAACATATCCTTCATCAAACTAAAATCTTTTTCCAACCCATCAAGAAGCATTGTTGGGGGCGACAGCTTTAAACTACCTTTTCGCGCAGTACTATAACTAGCCCAAGCAGATGCAAAATAAATGCTTTTATGAGTAGCAACCCTGTCTAAAAGTTCTTGCTCAGCAATAGCATCAGCTTTTACGTC
>SCTP01000088.1 GCA_004322325.1 Gammaproteobacteria bacterium
GCGGCGTTTTATTTGATTTAGACGGCACATTACTTGATACAGCCCCCGATCTGGTCTACGCACTTAATCAACTACGGCAAGAGCATGACCTGCCTCTGCTCCCTTTATCCACCTTAAGGCCCATCATTAGCTTGGGTTCCAAGGTGATGATTAAACGTATTTTAGGGATAGAGGAAAATTCACCTTCTTTCAATGCGCTGCGAGAAAAGTTTCTATCACTTTATCAACAGCATTTAGCTGATTCCACGCAGTTTTTTCCTGGTATCGAAAACGTTTTGTCTTACTTAGAAGAGAGAAAAATCCCTTGGGGAATTGTGACTAACAAACTGACTCGGCATACCTCAGCCTTATTAAAAGCCTTACGCCTTGATCATCGACCCGTTTGCGTGATCTGCGGGGATTCGCTGCCGACGTATAAACCAGATCCAGCCCCCATTCTTTATGCTTGCCAGTTATTACAACAAGATCCTCAACAGTGTCTTTACATCGGCGACTCATTAACCGATGTCACTGCCAGTAAGGCAGCTGGCACGACGTCATTAGTAGCCTTGTATGGTTATATAGGGGAAGGAGAAAATCCGCTTAATTGGCTGGCTGACGGTTATATCCAACAACCAATCGAATTACTGCAATGGCTAAGCTAATTTATAACGCGACTTGCTTCTTATCTTCACCAATAATATCGCGTACCGTGACCAATTTAGCCCCACATTCGCTAATTTCTTGCAGCGCGGCGGCCACATCACCCAGCTTTAAATTCACACCACGGCAAGCATCTTGAATCACATACACGTTAAAACCTAAGTGTTTTGCATCTAACGAAGAATATTTCACACAATAATCAGTCGCTAGCCCCATGATATAAACATCACTAATTTCTTTGTTTTGTAAATACACCCCAAGACCGGTCGAACGCCGATGGGCATTATCAAAAAAAGCGCTATAGCTATCGATATTTTTATCAATCCCTTTATGGATTACCTTATCTAGGTAGCGCACATTCAAGTTAGGGTGAAAATCAGCCCCTTTGGTATGCTGGACACAGTGATCCGGCCATAAAATTTGGGGAATATTATCTGCCACAATCATATCCCCCACCGTATAAGGAGAATGGTTGCTGGCAAAACTAGTATGAGTGGGAGGATGCCAATCTTGAGTGGCCACCACAATATCAAAATAAGGCTGTAATTGGTTGGCTAGCGGAATCACCTCATCGGCATTCGGAACAGCTAATTGCCCACCTTTACAGAAATCGTTTTGTAAGTCTACCATTATTAAGGCTTTTTTCTTTGGCACTGCCATCGCCCCTCTTTTATAACTATAATAAACCTGCATTGAGCTTTGCTACGAGAGCAAACTGTATAGTGATTTAATCGAGAGATCAATATATTTTATTACCAATTTCTTAAATTAATTATAGAAAAGGCGCAGCAACTATGCCAAGCACCACGTTTTTTGACCTTTCGGAAGAAGGCTTACTAAAGGTGAGCGGGACGGATGCCAAAAAATTATTACAAGGTCAACTGACTTGTGATGTGGAAAAAGCCTCCTCCACCGAATGCCTCATGGGGGCACATTGTAATCCGCAAGGCCGAGTGATTTTTTTATTTTATTTATTCCTTTTGCAAGACGCTTATTATCTTGCGATGCCACATCAAATGGTGGCCATTGCCCTCGCGGCATTAAAAAAATATGCCATTTTTTATAAGGTAGCATTAAGTGACGCCAGCGATCAGCTGAGAGTAATCGGGTGCATCAATGACACATCGCGCAGTCGGATGCTTAGCGAAACGCCACCCTCTCCTTCGCTCGCTTCGTTTGAAGAATGGAAGCAGCTCCAAATAAATAATAAAACGCCAGCCATTTACCCGGAGACAAGCGGAAAGTTTTTACCGCATGAGTTGAATTTACATCAGCTGAACGCCATTGATTTTGAAAAAGGTTGTTATACCGGCCAAGAAATTATCGCGCGTATGCATTACCGCGGTAAATTGAAAAATCATTTATATCTTGCTAATATCACCAGCCCATCCCCTCCCACGTTAGGATCAGATGTTCCCTCTCTTGGAATGGTCGTGGATGTGTATCAGGAAGCGTATAATAAGTATAAAGCCTTGATGGTAGGCGAGGAGAAAAAATGACAACGAAGCTACGAATCGTGCTTGCTCAACTTAACCTGTGCGTAGGGGATATTCAAAGTAATCTGAAGAAGCATATCGAAGCGGCCCTCACCGCGCGTGATCAACTCGCGGCGGATGTGATTGTCTTTCCCGAATTGAGTTTAACAGGGTATCCGCCGGAAGATTTATTACTTCGCCCCTCATTCATTCAAGCAACACAATCAGCACTACAACAATTTATTTCTGAAGTAAAAGGAATTTATTGTCTTGTTGCGTATCCACAGTCCACGCCGCAAGGTTTATATAACGCTTGTTCTCTCATTCACAACGGCTCCATCATTGCCCACTATGCAAAACAGTGTTTACCTAATTACGGTGTATTTGATGAAGCACGTTATTTTATCCCTGCTGATAAGCCCTGTGTGGCACTCGTTAAAGATATTCCGGTGGGAATAGTCATTTGCGAAGATGCGTGGTCTCCTCAACCTATCCAACAAACAGCGGCAGAAGGTGCACGATTAGTTTTAATACCGAATGCTTCTCCTTTTGAAACGAATAAACATGAACAACGTCTGCGTGTATTAGCTGCTCGAGCGAAAGAAAATCATCTTCCTATTTTGTATGTAAATAATGTAGGCGGTCAAGATGAATTAGTGTTTGATGGCGGCTCGATGTTGGTGAATGAAAAAGGTGAATTAAGTCAGTTTGCAGGCTTTTTTAATGAAACATTATTTCCTATTGATATCGATCTCGCCGCTACTCAACCTATTTCAAAACAAACTACCTTACCCAATAAAGAAGAAAAAACTTATCAAGCACTCGTCATGGGCTTGCGTGATTATGTCGAAAAAAATCGCTTTCCTGGTGTCATCGTGGGTGCATCAGGCGGAATTGATTCAGCCCTCACATTAGCGATTGCTGTCGATGCGCTGGGTAAAGATCGCGTACGTGCGGTGAGAATGCCTTCACGCTACACAACAGACATCAGCATGGAAGATGCGAGAGAATTAATTCATGCACTCGATATTTCTTCCGAAACGATTTCTATCGAACCCACTTATCACGCTTTTCTTGAATCACTTGCTTCGAGCTTTAAAGGAAAATCTCCTGATGTGACGGAAGAAAATATCCAAGCGCGCTGTCGTGCGATTATTCTCATGGCTTTATCCAACAAATCCGGCTGGCTCGTGCTAACAACAGGAAATCGTAGTGAAATTGCAGTAGGTTATTGTACTTTATACGGTGACATGGCAGGTGGTTACGCTGTATTAAAAGATGTGTATAAAACATTCGTTTACGATTTAGCACGATATCGCAATCAACTTTCAGCGGTTATTCCAACACGCACACTCGAACGTGCACCAACGGCTGAATTAGCACCAAATCAGAAAGATGAAGATTCACTACCACCTTATCCCGTGCTGGATAAGATTCTTGAATATTATTTAGATCAAAGCCAAAGTATTGATGAAATAGTGTCACGCGGATTAGACCGAGAAACGGTTGTAAAAATTGTGAACTTAATTCATCGAAGTGAATACAAACGTAAACAAGCAGCCATTGGCACACACATCAATCACAAATCATTTGGTAAAGATTGGCGCTATCCTTTAACCAATAGATTCAAAGGCTAAATCCTCTCTTAATCAAACACTCAGTCTGCCGTATTACACTAAACTTAAAGAGTAATAGGAGGCTGTTATGTTGAGCTGGGTGTTAACCTTTTTCATCATTGCCATTATCGCAGCAGTTCTCGGTTTTACAGGCATCGCTGCCGCCGCCACTGAAATCGCGAGAATTATTTTTGTTATTTTCTTAATCTTATTTCTCGTTTCATTGGTTATGCATCTCGTGGCACGCGTGAAAAGGCCATAACATTGGGATAATTATATCTCAAGACAGTTAACGTATCTTGTTCCAGCTTTGTCATGCCCAATTGATGATAAGATTTCGCCATCAATACTAATCCATCGACAACAGCCGGCGCACCTTCGTAATGCGCCACTAACTCACTCGCGCGATTAGCTGATGCAATATAAGCCTTGCGGCTGTAATAATACTCCGCTACTTGCAACTCATGATTCGCCATCAGGTTGCGTAAGTAAATGAGATATTGATAAGCTTCAGGGGCATATTTGCTATGGGGGAATAAAGTCACCACTTCATTAAAATCGTTATATGACTTCTGTACTTGAGTTAAATCCCGCTTTGCTAAATCGACAGGAAAATAACGTTCCATAAACCCTAAGTCTTGATAATAGTTCGCTAACCCGCGCATGAAGTAGGCATAATCAACATTCGGATTGGTAGGATGCAAGCGGATAAATCGATCTGCTGCTGCCGCCGAAAGCGCGTAATCTTCTTTCATGTAATAGGCATAGATCAGGTAAAGCTGGGCATTTTCCGTCTCCGTACCAAAAGGATATTGAACGTCTAAGGCTTCGAACCGTTTAGTCGCCTCCCCAAAGCTTTTATCTTCTAAAGCTGCCTTACCTTTTTGGTAAATCTCTTGCGGTGTTTCATTCTTATATGCTTCCGCCGGATCAGTCGAAGAAGCACAAGCTGCCAAGAATGCCGAAAGAAATGCCGTGACCACTAGTGAAAGTAAACCCTTTTTCATGAATCTATACCTTGTCATCCAATTTTTGCCGTGCATTGTAAACCAATTTCTGTCATCATTCACGAGTTATGACACAGACAATTATTATTCCAAATTTTCATGCGCATGAGCGGCTAGACCAAGTCTTAGCCAAGCTCCTGCCTGAGTATTCTCGAACACAGCTCCAAGCCTGGATTGAGGCAGGTGCCGTGTTAGTGAATGGTACGCCGGTAAAAGCCAAAACAAAAGTCAAAGGCGGTGAAACCGTTTCCATTGAAGCGATTGCCAAGCCACAGCCAGCATGGGAGGCACAGGCGATTCCTTTAGCGATTGTCTATGAAGACGAATCGCTGCTGGTGATTAATAAACCAGCCGGTTTAGTCGTCCATCCAGGTGCTGGCAATGCGGACCGTACCTTATTAAACGCCTTGCTTCATCATGCACCTGCGTTACAGACGCTACCGCGGGCGGGTATTCTGCATCGGTTAGATAAAGATACCTCGGGCTTATTGGTGATTGCGAAAACAGCCGCTGCCTTAAAGCATTTGTCCCACCAGCTCAAAAAACGCACGCTGCTTCGCGAATACCAAGCCATTATCAGTGGCCGATTAATCAGCGGCGGCCACATCGACGCCCCCATCGGCCGACATCCTATGCAGCGAAAGCGTATGGCAGTGATTGAAACTGGCAAAGCAGCGATCACCCATTACCGTATCGCGGAGAAATATCGTGCGCATACGCGGCTCACACTGCGCTTAGAAACCGGACGTACGCATCAAATTCGCGTTCACTTAGCCCATGTCCGTCACTCGATTGTGGGGGATGCCACTTATGGCTGGCGTTTGCAGTTAACGAAGGGAATGACGCCTGAACTCATTCAGCTATTACGTCAATTTAAGCGTCAAGCCCTACATGCTTATGCGCTTGGTCTCACCCATCCTGTGACAGGAGAATGGATGCGCTGGGAGGCACCCTTACCAGAAGATATCATGCAGCTTATTCATGCCCTTAAAGGCGATATGAAAGGTAAAGTATGAGGAATTTCATCCAACCTGAGTGGCCTGCCCCGCCACAAATTAAAGCGTATACGTCGTTACGAAGCGGTTGGAGTGACCTTTCCTTTCCTGAAGAACCTATTTGGGTCCAACAAACTCATAGCACGATTGTCATAGAAGCAACACCTGAGAATAAAGAAAAAAAGGCTGATGCGACTTTTACACCTCAAGCTAATCGCGTGTGTGTCGTCGTCACAGCTGATTGTTTACCTGTCCTGATATGCAATCAGCAAGCGACCCATGTAGCCGCCATTCATGCTGGCTGGCGCGGGTTAGCCAATGGCATTATTGAAACCACATTGCAGGCGATACAACAACCTGCCGAAGATTTGCTCGTTTGGCTAGGACCAGCAATTGGCCCGCAAAAATTTGAGGTAGGACAAGATGTTTATGAGGCATTCACTTTAAAACACGCGGAGTCCGCCACCGCTTTTGTGCCGCATACCGAAGGAAAATGGCTCGCTGATCTTTATGAATTAGCCAGGATTCGGCTAAAGCAGCAAGGGGTTTCTCGTATTTACGGCGGCAATTTTTGCACTTACACTCAAGAGGATTTATTTTTTTCTTATCGCCGTGATAAAGGTAATACGGGCCGCCTAGCGAGTTTTATATGGCGAACTCCTTGATGAATGAGGAATATTCTTATGCAGAGCATTTTACGTCGTCCGATTCGTTTCTTTCTTTTTATATTCCTATGTTTTCTCAGCACCATCAGCTTTTCCGCCTCGCCGGTGGATGCCAGCCTCGCCCCTATGCTGCAGACAGTCTTGCCCGCTGTGGTCAATATCCGAGCGCAGATCAAAATTACTGATTTCAATACACTACGTGAAATTCAAAAACAACGCGCTGACGCTAATGAAGGAAACAGCGATAATATCCCTGACACTTTTATTTCCATTGCCTCCGGTGTCATTATCGACCCTAAACATGGCTATATCATGACGAATGCCCATGTCGTCAGCGATGCACAAACCGTTGCTGTCACCTTAAGCGATGGACGTCATTACACTGCTAAAATTATCGGGTTAGATAAACCATCCGATATCGCTTTATTGCAGATTAAAGCCAAAAATCTCACGGGTATTCTGATCGGTGATTCTAACAAACTTAAAGTCGGTGATTTTGTCGCCGCGATTGGGAATCCTTTCGGTTTAAATCAAACCGTCACCTCCGGCATTGTCAGTGCATTAGGACGCACACAATTAGGAATTGAAAATTACGAAAACTTTATCCAAATCGATGCGTCCATTAATCCCGGCAATTCCGGTGGCGCTTTGGTGAATATGCAAGGCGAACTGATTGGTATCAACACGGCTATCTTAACACCCGAGCGAGGCAATATTGGCATTGGTTTTGCCATTCCGTCGAATATGGCAAAAAGTGTCATGGACCAATTGATTACGTATGGCAATGTGAAACGTGGCGTATTAGGCATTGGAGCACAAGACATTACGCCGGAACTTGCTAATGCTTTTCATTTAAGTGATACAAAAGGAGCGGCTGTCGCACTGGTATTACCTGCTTCGCCTGCTCAACAAGCAGGATTAATGGTGGGGGATATCATTACAGCGGTCAACGGTAGTCCCATTAAAAACGCCAGTGATGTCGTCAACACGATCGGTTTCTTGCGTGTTGATTCAAAAACCAGCATTAATATTTTACGGAATAATAAACCGATCACCGTCACTGTGACTTTATCTGATCCGAAGAAGCGCAAAGAAATAATGGAAAAAGCCGACCCTTACTTATTCGGCGTGAGTTTAAAGAATTTCAAACTATTAAGCCCTATTCACGGCAATGTAGCCGGTATTCTGGTGGTGTCCGTTGCACCGGAGAGCAATGCTTGGAATGCAGATTTACGCCCAGGTGATGTCATTACCTCCGTTAACCAACAAAAAGTAACCAATATTGGTGAGTTAAAAACAGCTATTGCTAAAACAGATAAAATAGTGTTATTAAATGTTTTGAGAGGTCCCTCAGCGATCTTTTTAGTGATGAATAAAGAAGAAACATAATATTAATAACTATATGAGGATGGTACTATGTCTCAAACACGAAATGATAATGACACGAACTTAACCAGTCTTTTTGCGAAGGAAAATTTAAAATTACAAGATATTAATGCCACTCTGCGAAAAGAAAATAAGCAGTTACGAGAGCAAATTTCTGTCTTAATAAAAAAAAATCAACAGCTACAAACAAAAAATGAAGCGCTGGAGAAACAATTACCACACGAAATCGAAGCAAGCCTTCTACCAAACATGGATGATGTGAAACCTAACACGATCTTATGGCAATGGCCTCGTCCAAAAAGAGCACGTACGGAGATAGATAACCCGTTAAAACATCAACCATCCAAACCATAACACCATATGAGGTGAGGCTAGCAGCTAAGCTCATTCAAGCTGCTAGCATTTGCTATTTTTCTTCATCTCAAGTAGATTCGAAAAATATTTTTTAATCAAATATAGAGCTTTATCTTAAAGGCCATTGAAAATTAACGCAATTTTTAAAACTGGATGAGAAACTATGAGCGGTGACTTATCACGTGGGCTGCAAGCCCGCCACCTTAATATGATTGCCATTGGCGGCTCCATTGGTACAGGGATTTTCTTAGCAAGCGGCTATACCATCTCCATCGGCGGTCCGGGCGGAGCGCTGTTGGCTTATGGGTTAATGGCATTAATCGTTTATTTTTTAATGACAAGCTTATCTGAAATGAGCGTCTACAAACCCACCTCCGGCACTTTTTGTGAATATTCCAGCTTATATGTTGGCAAATCCTTTGGCATTGCCATGGGTTATAATTATTGGCTCAATTGGGCCATCACCTTAGCCGCTGAAATATCCGCCGCGGCGTTAATCATGAGTTATTGGTTTCCACAGGTCAACAGCCTGATTTTTTCTGGGCTCTTTTTTACCGCGATTTTCCTTTGCAATATCTTTTCCGTTCGCGTATTTGGTGAAGTTGAATACTTCATGTCATTCGTGAAAGTCGCTGTCATCATTGCTTTTATCATCCTCGGCTTATTTACCCTCTTGCAACAACCCCATTTTGGTACCCAACAATGGAAAGTAGGCGATGCACCTTTTCATAATCACCTCATCGGCTTTATTTCTGCCTTTTTATTCGCCGGATTTTCCTTCCAAGGCACGGAGTTAGTGGGTGTCGCCTCAGGTGAAGTGAAAGAGCCTGAAAAAGCGATTCCTCAATCCATCAAATATGTCTTCTGGCGCTTGACCTTATTTTATATTCTGTCTATCGCCATCATTACTCTCTTGCTCCCTTACAATGATCCTCGTCTCGTCTCCCAAGACAGCGTAAAAGCAAGTCCTTATACCTTAATTTTCAGTTACTATCTCTCTCACTACGCTGCTGATTTAATCAACTTCATCATTCTTATTGCCGTCTTATCTGCCGCCAATGCCAGCATGTATTCTGCCACACGCATCTTATGGTATTTAGGAAAAACCGGCCAAGCGCCGAAAATTTTCAGCCGGGTAAATCCTTCTGCTATTCCTATTGCTGCGCTGCTGGCTTCCGCGTTGATTGGCTCTTTTGTCTTTTTCTCTTCCATCGTGGGTAATGGTGCGATGTTTTCTTATCTCGTACAAATATCATCTCTTTCTGGTTTTATTGCCTGGTTTGGTATTGCGTTGAGTCATTATAAATTTAGAAAAAATTACTTACCTGCACATGGTGGCGTCAGTGTATTGCACTATAAAGCCAGTTTTTATCCTTATGCACAAATCATTTCGATGGTCGTACTTGGATTTATTATCATCGCGCAATGTATTCCTTTACTGACTGATCCAAACACAACGTATCATTGGCTAGATTTTGTCGTCACTTACGCATCTGTGTGGGTATTTATGGTGTTTTACTTTGCTCATAAGCTAATCAAATGACCCACTCTCGCTGCTTTCGCAATCGACATGAGATCATCAGAAAGATGGATAATATGAATGCGCTTCTGCTGTTGACCAGCAAGTTTAATCCATTCGATCACTAGCGCCAGCCCAGAGCTATCGCTAGAAGTCACTTGTGAAAAATCAATTCGCGGTTCAGCAGCAGCGCTCAATAAAGGAAGGCTCTTTTCATACACAGACATCACATTGGAAAAATCGATATCGCCTGACACCAGGATTTGATTGTTCTGCAATGTGACATCTGCTTGCTTCATTATCATGATCAACTGCGACCTTCACCTGAATTATGTTCACTCATACGCTGTAACAGCTGATCCATCGTGCCGCTTTCTAGAATATCCGCAAATTGGGAGCGGAAGCTTTCTAACATGCTGACCCCTTCTACTGATAAATCAAACAAGCGCCATACGCTACCGGCGCGGACAAGTCGATAGGAAACATTGATTGGTTGGCTGTTGGAGCCTGTGATTTCACTATTCACTTCCACTGTATTCGCACCAGCGTAACCACCGCGGATAGGATAAAAATGCACAGTTTGGTCTTCATAAGAAGTTAAAGCAGATGCATACGTACGAATGAGAGTAGTCGTAAATTCTTTTTGAAATTGCATACGCTGAGCAGGTGTAGCGTTATTCCAAATATTAGGCGGCAACACAGATTTTGCCATGGCCGTTAAACTGGCATACGGTACCACGTATCGATTGGCGAGTTGATACACCACTTGTGGTTTTGTTTTCAACGTTGCTTTATTGGCTTTCAGCCCTGCAATCATGTTATTTGCCATGTATTGCAACATCGCAATCGGATCACTTTGCGTTGCGCCAGATTGGGCATAAGACGCAAAACAACTTAACCAGCCAAATACAACTATTAATAAACTTAAAACAAGTTTGTTATTTCGCATTTTTATCTCCATTTTGATTACTGGTTGTTCCACTGTTTCCTAATTTATAAATCAACTGACCAATCAATTTTTCTAAAATCATGGCGGAGCGAGTGACTTGAATCTTACTGCCATCTTTTAGGAAAGTAGTATTATACATCGGTGAAATAGCAATGTAATTATCGCCTAATAAGCCCGCCGTAAAGATACCGGCTGAAGAATCATCGGGAATGTCATGGTATTGATGCTCAATGCGCATTTCAACGATCGCTCTAAACGTGGTGGGATCCAGTGAAATAGTGGAAACTTCACCAATCTGCACACCGCTGATTTTAACCGGTGCTCTTACTTTTAAGCCGCCGATATCATCAAAGGTAGCAGTGACTGTGTAGGTTTTAGCAGGAAAAAGGCTCGTTAATCCACTGACTTTAAAAGCAAGAACAGTCAGCGCAACGATGGCTAATAAGAAAAACAAACCCACCAAACTTTCAATAAAACGTTGAGGTAGCATTACCAACTCCCTATCATCATAGCTGTTAATACAAAATCGAGTCCCAAAATGGCAAGAGACGAATAAACCACAGAACGGGTAGTCGCACTGGCAATGCCTGCTGACGTGGGGGCAGATTCAAACCCTTGTGCGACAGCAATCCACGTGACAGCCACGCCAAACACCAGGCTTTTAATAATCCCGTTAATGATATCCGCTTGGAAACTGACCGAGGCTTGCATATTGGACCAGAATATACCGTTATCAACCCCTAACCATTTCACACCGACTAAATAGGCACCGTAAATGGCGGTCATGTTAAAAATAAGGGTCAGCAAGGGCATGGAGATAATGCCACCCCAAAAACGTGGTGAAATCACGCGGCGAATAGGATCAACTGCCATCATTTCCATACTGGATAATTGCTCGGTTGCTTTCATTAAGCCAATTTCAGCGGTTACTGCCGAACCTGCTCGGCCGGCGAATAAAATAGCCGTGACAACAGGGCCTAATTCCCGAGCGACACTTAAGGCGACTAATGTTCCTAATTGCTGGGCAGAACCGAATTTAGCCAAGGTGTGATAGCCTTGCAGCGCTAACACCATGCCGATAAATAAACTGGAGACAATAATAATTACTAGTGATAGCACGCCTTCTGAATACACTTGTTGGATGACTAAAGGAAAGCCTTTTTTAAAATTCGGCGGATAAAAAAGAGTACGATAAAGCAAGATACCTGCTTTGCCTAATTGCCTGAGGTTATTAATGCCCCAGTGGCCGAGTACGGTTAAGTTATTCATCATCTTGCTATTCCTTCCAAGAAATCCTGCTCTAATGACTGAGCAGGATAATCAAAGGGCACCGGACCATCAGGTAAGCCTTTAATGAATTGCTGCAACTCCTTCGAAGGATTTTGCATAAGAGAGTCAGGCGTCCCATGACCAATCACTTTTTTGTTGGAAATGATGTAGGCATAATCCGAAATACTTAGCGCTTCAGTCACGTCATGCGAGACGATGATGCTAGTTAATCCTAGTGCATCGTTGAGAGTGCGAATCAGCTTTACTAAGACACCCATGGAAATAGGATCCTGACCGGTAAAAGGCTCATCATACATGATTAAGGCTGGATCTAAGGCAATGGCACGTGCCAGGGCAACACGTCGGGCCATTCCGCCGGATAATTCGCTAGGCATTAAATCGCATGTCCCACGTAAGCCAACCATTTGGAGCTTCATTAGCACAAGAGTGCGGATCATGGATTCGGATAGTTTAGTATGTTCGCGTAAAGGAAAGGCGACGTTTTCAAATACGTCTAAATGAGTGAAAAGGCCGCCAGATTGAAACAACATCCCCATGCGCTGACGCAGGTGATAAAGCGCTTTACGTGACAGTCGATGAATGTTTTGACCTTCCACTGTCACTTGGCCTGCGGTAGGTGCTAACTGAGCGCCAATTAAACGCAGCAAAGTCGTTTTACCTGTGCCACTGGGGCCCATGATCGCAACCACTTTCCCCCGGGGAATGACAATATCGACATCCTGAAAAACGATTTTACCGTTCTCATGCCGGAAGGACATGTTGCTAATTTCAACGATGTTTTCTGTTTGATGTTCTGACATAGGCGCAGTTTCGCAAATTGTGGAAGAAATAGCTAGTGTCCGTTTGTTTTGATAAGATAGTGATCCTCAAATTTTCAGGATTGCTGGATGGAAATCGACAAAATATGTGAAGTGGGACGAGCTGTTATCGAAATTGAAGCGAATATGATCAGCAGTCTCGTTAACCGTATCGATCAAAATTTTGCCAAAGCGTGCCAGTATTTGCACGACTGTGAAGGCCGTATTGTGGTGATAGGCGTAGGTAAGTCAGGTCATATCAGCAAGAAAATCGCCGCTACCCTAGCAAGTACCGGCAGCCCTGCTTTCTTCATTCATCCTAGTGAAGCAAAACATGGCGATATGGGGATGATCACAGAAAAAGATGTCGTCTTAACGCTGTCTAACTCCGGCGAGTCCGAAGAAATTCTTTCCATTTTGCCATTCATCAAACGGCTTAATATTCCCTTGATCAGCCTCACCGGCAAACCGCATTCAACGTTGGCAAAAGCAGCGACTATCAATATTCATGTCGGCATCGAGAAAGAAGCGTGTCCGCTCGGCTTAGCCCCTACTTCTAGCACAACGGCTGCGCTGGTGATGGGCGATGCGCTTGCGATGGCCTTGCTAGATAAACGCGGCTTCACTGAAAACGATTTTGCCCTCTCGCATCCTGGCGGTACGTTAGGTCGACGTTTATTGCTGCGAGTCCGTGAAATCATGCATCAACACCCTGATGTGCCAAGGGTTGCTCATACTGCCTCTCTTAAAGCAGCGCTTCTTGAAATGACCCAGAAAAAACTGGGTATCACCACTGTCGTTAATGAGGCAGGTGAATTAATCGGTGTTTTTACCGATGGCGATGTACGCCGTGCCTTTGATCAGAACGTCGATATTAATCAAACCCAAATTCATCAAGTCATGTCTACTCACCCTAAAACCATTGCACCCGACACACTGGCTGCTGAGGCTTTAGCCATCATGGAAACGCATAAAATCACCTCACTTGTCGCGACAGATGAAAAACACCAGCCAATTGGTATTATCCATATTCATGACATTCTTAAAGCGGGAGTCATCTAAATGCTAGACAAAGCGAAAGATATTAAACTGCTGATTCTCGATGTCGATGGCGTCTTAACATCAGGCGTGATTTATTACGGCCCTCGCGATATTGAACTAAAAGGTTTCCATATTCACGATGGCGCAGGGATTAAATTGCTGCAAAAAACCGGTGTCATAGTCGCCGTTATTTCAGGAAAAACCTCCGAAGCCGTGGAAAAGCGCATTGAAGATTTAGGGATTAAGCACGCTTACCTAGGCCAAGAAGAGAAACTATCTGCTTATGAAAGCCTCAAGCAGCAACTACAACTCACAGACCAGCAAATTGCCTATATGGGTGATGACCTCATCGACCTCCCCCTGTTACGCCGCGCTCATCTTGCGATCACCGTCCCGCAAGCGCCGGACATCATCAAGCAACATGTTGATTTTACGACAGAAAAAAAGGGTGGGAAAGGCGCGGTTCGAGAAGTATGTGAGTTGATTATGAATGCACAGGGTCATTATGAATCTGTGATACAATCTTACCTCACACAATAAACGTAGATTAGTTTAATAATGGCCTATAAAAATACCTTTATTACCCTAAGTTTTACCCTGATTGTCGGGCTTGCCGCGTGGACAACGTTTATGTCTTATCGCCCGCAAACGCCTAATGCCGCCCCTCCTTCCAATTTACCGGATGCTTACATGGAAGATGTTGTGGCTGTCATTATGGATAAAGAAGGCAAACCGAAAATGAAAATCGTGACGCCGAAGATGGTTCATTATGGCGAAAACGATACCACGCAACTGACATCACCCGAGTTAACGTTGTATCGCCAATCGCCGCAGCCTTGGCACATCACGTCTCGTTATGCCAAAGCCATGGAGGGTACTGATATTGTCGATTTTTGGGATAATGTCATGATCCTGCACACAGCTGATAAAAATAACCCCGCTACGGTCGTCAAAACCACAGCCTTAACGGTTTATCCCAACAAGCAAACAGCAGAAACGAAAGAATTTATTACGCTAGAACAACCGCATCTGCTCGTCAAAGCCGTCGGGATGCAGGCGGATATGAACACGGGCGATATCAAACTCCTTTCCCAAACTCGAGGGGAATATGTATCCGATTCTTAATGTGATTTTTTTACTATTCTTTCTTTTGAGCTATGCAGTGCCGGTATTTGCTTTACCAGAGGATAATAAAGCCAAAGTTTATATTGCCGCAGACCATACTGTTTATAATTACAAAACTGGCATCAAAGTTTTTGAAGGTAATGTCACTGTCGACCAAGGCAGCACGCATTTAACGGCCGATCGCTTAATTACGAAAGATAATGAGCAGCATCAAATCAAAGAAGCCATTGCGTATGGTTTGCAACGCCCTGCCCACTATTGGACACTGCCGAATGTAGGCGACCCTGAAGTCCACTCGCATGCGCTAGTCATGAAATATTATCCGATTGAAGGCAAGGTAGTCTTTGAAAAAAAGGTGATCGTGACCCAAGGAGAAAATAGTTTCCAAGGGGAATTGATTCTTTATAATATGAACGATCAAATTGTCACGGTGCCTGCTGCAAAAAACGGCCGTGCGGTACTTGTTTATAACCCAGATAAATAACTATGGCAAACATATTAAGAGCAGAACATTTAAA
>SCTP01000089.1 GCA_004322325.1 Gammaproteobacteria bacterium
CGATTAAAGGTTTTTTTAATTTTTTTGCCGCACGAATATGCGCTCGAAACCGCTCGTGCTGCCAGGTTAAATCACCGCTTGAGCGGAAATAATCTAATCCTGTTTCACCAATCGCCACAACTTTTTGATGCTGTCCCAGTGCGATTAAAGTGGCCATATCGGTTTCTTCCTCTTGCTCATTCGGATGCAAGCCAACTGACGTGCCTACAAAAGGATAGTTTTCGGCTGTTTTTAAAATCGTCGGGAAATCCGCTAGACTGACGCATACATTTAAAAAATAATGGACGCCATTCGCTTGCGCACGCGCGATCACTTTATTCATATCACCTTGATCAGGCGTTAAGTCTAATAAATCTAAATGACAATGAGAGTCAACGAGAAACATTTGTACATCCTATCCATTTAATCAAGATATTTTCTATCGTTAATTGTTTATTTAAATTAATACCTCTGTTTATTTCACCGCGTAATTGTTGCAAATAATCGATAAATTTGGTGCTACTGCTAAGTTCTGTTTGCTGCGCAGCTTGCATTAATTGTTTTTTATAATCTTGATTGATAATGCGACTGCCGTCATCACCTACCTGCAATCGCAGCAAATCCATCACCCAGCTTAAAATAAAATCGATGAGCTGCAATAAGTCCATCTCTTGCATTTTCGCCGCTAATTTAATAGGATCACCTTGTTGAAATAATGCTTGGCGCTGCGAAAGCAGATCATCCTTCATCAATTTCATCGCCGCTAACGGTGCACCATTGGCTAGTTTGAGCAATAACTCAAGATCAATCGCTGCATCAATCGGTTGCTGTTTCAACCAGGCCAGTGCCTCTTCTTGCTTTGGCGGTGGAAAAAGCATTCGCTGACAACGGCTAATAATGGTAGCAGGCAAGCGCTGGCTTTGATCACTGATCAGCATTAATATGGCATTGGCAGAAGGTTCTTCGAGTGTTTTGAGTAACGCATTGGCGGCATTTGCATTCATTGCATTGGCTGGATGAATAATGACAAGGCGATAATCACCTTGCAATCCTGATTGGTTGATAAATTCATTCACATAACGAATTTGATCTACCTTAATCGCATGGCCTGGCTTCTCGGGTTCTATCCATAAAACATTCGGATGCGCCCTGCCTGCAATCAAACGACAATGATGGCAAGTGTTGCAATTGTTATTTTGACAGAGTAATAACCGTGAAAAACTATCAGCAAAAATAGCTTTACCCGTACCTGCTATGCCTGTCAGCAATAACGCATGCGGCAAACAATTTTCTTGCTTTAAACGTAATAATTGCTGCCATTGTTTTTGCTGCCAGGGAAACATTATGACTTCTCCGCCATAAATGTATCTAATACGCTACGGATTTGAGCTTGTACCTCCGCTAAACTCAGGCTCGCATCAATGATTTTGATGCGGCCTGGATCATGTTTTGCTCTTTCTAAATACACCTGACGTACACGCTCAAAAAATTCTTTCTTTTCTTGTTCGATTCGATCTTTCGGCAAGCCGCGTTTCTCAGTTCGAAGCACTCCTAATTCGACAGGAATGTCTAACAATAAAGTAAGATGCGGATAAACTTTTCCTACGACTAATTGATCCAACGTTTGAATTTTATGTAAATCTATTCCTCTGCCACCACCTTGATACGCATAACTCGCATCGACATAGCGATCGCTTACTACCCATGTTCCTGCCGATAAAGCAGGCACAATACATTGTTGAATATGCTGTGCGCGACTCGCAAACATCAGCAATAATTCCGTGTCCGGTTGCATCGCTTCTGTTTTGGAGGAATAAAGCAGTACTCTTCGAATCTCTTCAGCAATTTCTGTCCCACCCGGTTCACGTGTGATGACAATGGCTTGATTCGCTTTGACGAAATAATCTTGAACAAATTGCAAGGCCGTACTTTTTCCCGCCCCTTCGGTTCCTTCTATCGTAATCAATTTGCCTGGTGTCATCATGTATTTTTATCTCACTGCTTTCACTGCTGCATTATGTTCTTTCAACGTCTTTGAAAATTGATGACTGCCATCACCTTTAGCCACAAAATAATAATAATCATTTTGCTGTGGATGTAACGCTGCCGTAATGGAAGCCATACTCGGCATAGCAATCGGTGTGGGTGGTAATCCTTTATGAAGATACGTGTTATAGGGCGTATTTTCTAGCAAATTAGCTTTATGAATTTTGCCGTCATAACGCGAACCCATGCCATAAATGACGGTAGGATCGCATTGCAATAACATGCCTTTTCGTAAACGATTCACCAAGACCCCTGCAATAATAGGCCGCTCTATATCCAGATGGGCTTCTTTTTCAATGAGCGACGCTGCAATTAAGGCTTCATATTCATTGCGATAAGGAAGATCAGGCGCACGTTGCTGCCAGGCTTCATTTAATTTTTTTTGCATAAAATCGAGCGCGTGTTTAAGAACGATTAAGTCAGGTACCCCACGCGTATAAAAGTACGTTTCGGGGAAAAACTCGCCTTCGGGTGCAAGATTCACTGCACCTAATGATTGCATGATTTGCTGATCATTCTTCTGAGCCGTGAGATGACGTAACCCATCTGCTTGCGATAAAGCTTGACGCAGCTGGGTAAAAGACCAACCCGGGATGATCGTAAAAGGATGATAAAAGTGGCCCGTACCATTCGTCAGTTGGCTCCAAATGGAAAAAGGCGTCGAACCTTTAGGGAAAAGATATTCGCCCGTTTTTAAGTAGGTATGCGGATTAAGTTCCGTGTATAAAGTAAACAAGGCTGGATAAGGAATCACCCCTTGTCGCGATAAATCGGCGATCGCGGTAGCTTTGGAGGTGCCTGGCCGCAAATAATACACTACCCCTTTGGCTTGCGTGACAACCGTGGTCCCTAATGAGTAGAACCAGATGCCGATGAAAGCGCAGAGGGAAAATATGATAATAGCGAATGCTTTTTTCATAGGTTGATTTTAAGGGGTGTGGCCGCAAGAGTGCAACTCACACCTTCTTAAATATCAATGTCCCATTCGTCCCGCCAAAACCAAATGAATTCGATAACACCACCTCAAGCGGCATTTTCTGCGCATGATGGGGTACGAAGTTTAAATCACAACCTTCGCTCGGGTTATCTAAATTGATGGTAGGGGGAGCGATTTGATCACGAATGGCAAGAATGCTGAAAATCGCTTCAACTGCACCCGCCGCACCTAACAAGTGACCCGTCATGGATTTTGTCGAGCTCACCGCTAAGCGATAAGCATGATCGCCAAAGCTGCGCTTGATGCCTAATACTTCTAACTCATCCCCTGCAGGGGTCGACGTACCATGTGCATTGATATAGTGCACAGCTTCTGGCTTAATCCCTGCATCTGCTAACGCGGCATTCATCGAGGCAGCACTGCCCTTACCTTCAGGATCCGGTGAGGTCATGTGATAAGCATCAGCGCTCATGCCAAAACCAATTAATTCGGCATAAATTTTTGCACCGCGCGCTTTTGCATGCTCGTATTCTTCCAACACAATCACACCTGCTCCATCCCCTAGCACAAAACCATCACGGTCTTTGTCCCAAGGACGACTAGCTTTTTCAGGGGCATCATTGCGGGTGGATAAAGCACGCATGGCAGCGAAACCGGCAATACCCAACTTGGTGGTCGCCATTTCAGCCGCTCCGGCGACCATGACATCCGCATCGCCATAAGCAATCGAACGAGCTGCTAGGCCAATATTGTGGGTTCCTGTCGTGCAGGCAGAAACGAGAGCGATATTCGGTCCTTTCATTCCAAACTGAATAGAAAGGTTTCCTGCAATCATGTTGATTAAGGCACCCGGAATAAAAAACGGGGAAATACGGCGCGGACCGGATTCAAGCAGAGTGGCATGCGATTTTTCAATGCTGGGCAACCCACCGATACCAGAACCTACCGCTAACCCAATACGATGCGCATTCGCTTCCGTCACCACGATTCCCGAATCTTGAACTGCTTGAACCGCAGCACCCATACCGTATTGAATAAAATGATCCCGCTTTCTCGCATCTTTTTCTGACATGTAAGCTGTCGCATCAAAGTCTCTGACACGACCACAAATCTGAGCAGTTAAGTCAGAAGCATCAAAATGATCAATCAGCGTTACACCGCTTTTACCTGCGACAATGTTACGCCAAGTGTCTTCTACATGATGGCCAAGGGATGTCACCATCCCTAAGCCTGTTACTACTACACGTCGCTTACTCAAGCCAACTACCTCTCAATACTCATTAGACTTAGCTTGCTTTGGTTTCTTTTTCCATGCGATTGACAATGTAATTAACCGCATCTTGGATGGTCACGATCTTTTCAGCATCTTCATCAGGAATTTCTGTCTCGAATTCTTCTTCCAGCGCCATCACTAATTCAACGGTATCCAGCGAATCCGCTCCTAAATCGTCAACAAAAGAGACGGTAGGAGAAGCTAACGCATCTTCTTTAACGCCTAACTGTTCCATCACGACTTTTTTAACGCGTTCTGTAATTACTGTTTCATTCTGTTTCATGCTCATGATTAATCTACCTTCTTTGTTACGGGTTTGTGCTAGTTTATTCGAAAATCATTAAGTTGCAAGCTGCAATATGGCATCCATCATTAATTCATAAACATACCGCCATTCACATGCAAGGTCTGGCCAGTAATATAACCGCTCATCTCCGAGGCAAGGAATAAAACTGCACCGGCGATGTCTTCAATCGTCCCTAACCGTTGCATAGGGATACGTTGGAAGATGGCGGCTCGCTGCTCTTCCGTTAGCGCATCGGTCATATCGGTGGCGACAAAGCCAGGAGCAACGATATTGACCGTGATGTCGCGTGATCCTACTTCAAGTGCGAGTGCTTTGCTAAAGCCGATCAAGCCGGCTTTGGCTGCGCAATAATTGGCTTGACCAGGGTTACCCATGGATCCTACCACGGAGCCAATGCTGATAATTCGCCCAAAGCGTGCCTTTAACATATCTCGAATGCAGGCTTTGCTCAGGCGATAAATGGAATTCAAGTTGGTTTCGATGACTTGCAGCCATTCATCATCTTTCATGCGTAACAAGAGGTTATCCTGGGTAATGGCTGCATTATTGATCAGGACATTGACAGTACCATACTGTGCTTTGATCGCTGCCATTAATTCATCAACTGAATTTTGCATAGCGACGTTTAAGACCATGCCAGCCCCTTGGATATTTTGCTCTTGCAGTGCTTGGGTGATGCGGTCTGCGCCATCTGGTGTGGTGGCAGTACCAATCACGGTGGCACCTGCTTGACCTAGAGCAAAGGCAATACCACGACCAATGCCACGACTTGCCCCCGTCACGAGAGCAATTTTATCTTTTAACATTAGGGTTCCTCGCTCTTTAATACGGTTTCTAAACTGGTTAAATCGGATGTTGTCATTAATCGTAAGGTTTTATCAATACGTTTATTCAATCCTGTTAAGATTTTACCAGGACCGCATTCAATCATCGTGGTAATACCTGCTTGCGTAAAATGCTGAATGGTTTCTACCCAGCGTACAGGAGAATACAATTGTCTGACTAAGCCGTCTCGGATCAAGTCAATGCTCGTGTAAGACTTGACATCAACATTATTAATAATTGGAATTTCAGGCGTTTTTAAGCTCACCGTTGCTAATAAGCTTGCTAAGCGCAAAGCAGCTGGCTGCATTAATTGGCAATGCGAAGGAACGCTGACAGGAATCATCATGGCAAGCTTAGCGCCTTGTTCTTTCGCAAGGGCAATCGCACGCTCAACAGCTGGCTTATGACCCGCCACGACAATCTGGCCAATACTATTGAAGTTAGCAGGGGCAAGGATTTCGTCGGGAGAAACCACTGCTTGATTACAAATCTCAGCAACATTCGCTTCATCCAAGCCAATGAGGGCTGCCATCGCTCCAACACCAGAAGCCACTGCCTCTTGCATATACTGACCACGGGCGGCGACTAACTTTACTGCATCTGCAAAGCTCAATGCGTTGGCACATACCAAGGCGGTATATTCGCCTAAGCTATGGCCAGCCAGCATGGCAGGCTGGAGTGGCTTTCGAGCAGCCAACACTTGCCAAATAGCGTAAGAAGCGGCTAATAAAGCAGGTTGGGTATGCGCAGTCTTATCTAATTCTTCTGCTGGGCCTTGTTGTGATAACTGCCATAGATCGTAACCTAAGACATCCGAGGCTTCGGTAAAAGTTTGTTTAACCTCTGCAAATTGAGTAGCAATCTCCCCCAGCATGCCGACAGATTGGGAACCTTGACCAGGAAAAATAATGGCAAACGATGACGTACTCATTAATACCTCACCAAGGCGGAACCCCAGGCCAAACCGCCGCCAAACCCTTCCATTAGCAATAATTGGCCGCGTTGAATGCGACCATCGCGTATAGCTTCATCGAGGGCTAAGGGAATAGAAGCACTGGAGGTGTTACTTTGCTTATCTAAGGTGGTCACCACACGATCCAGTGGCAATTCTAATTTTTTGGCCATGGCTTGAATAATACGGATATTGGCTTGATGGGGAACGAGCCAGTCGATATCAGACTTTTGCATCTGATTCGCTTCAAGTGTTTCATCAAATAAATCACCTAAGATATTGACAGCGAGCTTGAATAATTGATTACCCATCATTTTAACGGATTCAAGATTAGGGGTGCGATTGTTGCC
The DNA here is from genome assembly GCA_004322325.1 of Gammaproteobacteria bacterium. Classification (GTDB taxonomy): domain Bacteria; phylum Pseudomonadota; class Gammaproteobacteria; order DSM-16500; family DSM-16500; genus Aquicella. Next base: position 6,670 of record SCTP01000089.1, read on the forward strand.
TAAAGGGAGATATAAAACGTCTTTATGTTTTCCATCCGCGTGTAAGTGAGTCGATAATACACCCGGTTCAGCAGTAGGCCCTAATACGACTGCCCCTGCCCCATCGCCAAATAACACGCAGGTACTACGATCTGTCCAATCGACGACGCGAGACATCACTTCACTGCCAATCACCAAGGCATGTTTAATCATGCCAGAGCGAATGAATTGATCAGCGATACTAAACCCATACATAAAACCGGCACACGCGCTGGCATTCAAATCAAAGGCCGCGCAACCGGAAATGCCAAAGCGTTCTTGTAACAAGCAAGCTGTGCTAGGGAAAACCATGTGCGGTGTGGTGGAAGTGACAATAATCATATCGATGTCATCCGGCTTAAGACCAGCCGCTTCTAAAGCCACCCGACCTGCTTGTTCTGCCATGGTCACGGCGTTTTCATCATCCGCTGCGATATGACGCTGGTGAATACCTGTACGAGTGACAATCCATTCATCCGTTGTATCAACCATTTTTTCTAGGTCATGATTGGTTAACACTTTTTCAGGCAGATAACCACCTGTTCCTAAAATTTTTGAATATCTCATAAGTTTCTCAGTAATTGTTCGACTTTATGGCGGATGCGTTCAGGAACATTTTTCTCAGCTCCTACAATGGCTTCTTCAATAGCATGCACAAACGAATGCACAGAAGCGCCACCGTGGCTCTTAATGACGGTACCCTGAAGACCAATAAAAGTGGCTCCATTATAGCGCGCGGGATCAATCCGTTTAGCAAAAGATTTTAAAATGGGCTTAGTGATTAAACCGATCAATTTAGTTAGCCAATTGCGCATAAAAGCTTCTTTAATCATTTTACCGATAAAGATCGCCACGCCCTCTGTTGTCTTAAGCGCGACATTTCCGACAAAGCCATCGCAGACAATGACATCGGCATCGCCCTGATAGATGGCATCGCCTTCGATATAACCGGCATAATTAATTGACTTAAGCTGACTTAACAATTGCGCGGTTTGTTTTACTTGCTCATTCCCTTTGATTTCTTCTTCACCAATGTTAAGCAAGCAAATCTTAGGATTTTCGATATTATCTACTGCTGACGCCAGGACGGAACCCATCACAGCAAATTGCACTAAATCTTCAGCTTTCGAATCCACATTTGCTCCCAAATCTAACATCCGGACATTTTTTTGCGGATTCATGGTAGGAAAAGTAGAAACAATGGCGGGACGATCCACGCCTGGCAAGGTTTTCAGCACAAAGCGCGCGGTGGCCATTAAGGCACCTGTATTACCTGCACTGACGCAAGCTTGCGCCTTACCTTCTTTAATCAGGTTAATCGCCACCCGCATGGAAGAATCTTTCTTCGTGCGCAAGGCTTGCGAAGGCAGTTCATTCATTTCCACCCGTTGGGAGGCATGCTGAATCTCGAGCCGGTTGGCAGGATAAGAGTGCGATTGCAATGCTTGGCGCAAAACGGCCTCATCGCCGACCAAGATGAGGTGTAACTCAGGGTACTTACTGAGAACCTCTAAGGCAGCGGGAACAGTGACGGGAGGACCATGATCGCCTCCCATTGCATCAATTGCTATCGTGGTCACAGGCAAAAGATTACTCTTCGTTATCTTCTTCTTCGACTTTCACCGACTTATCGATGATTTGACGACCTTTGTAATACCCTTCTGGGCTTACGTGATGACGACGATGCGTTTCACCTGTGGTTGAATCAGTCGACAAGGTTGGTTTCGTTAACCCATCATGTGCACGGCGCATACCACGTCTTGAACGGGTAACACGACTTTTTTGAACGGCCATTCTTAAAACTCCCCACTTAAAATTATTTCTCTTTGTCTTTTAACGATTCCAACACACGGAAAGGGTTTTTCGCTTTCACTTCTTCCCAGCCGGAATCGACCAAAGGCAACTTCAATTTACATTGATCAGGCTCATGTTTAGGGATAATTGGCAGGTTTAAGAGAATTTCATCTTCGATGAGTTCTCGTAAGGCCAAACTACCCTCTTTTGCCATGGCTGGCTCATAATGCGCTGGCAATGCATTTTCTTCGTCCAGGTTTTTAACAATCCCTAAGACAAAGTCCGATATTATTTCACAAGTTAATGGTTCCATACAACGTTGGCACTGGAGTGACAGCGTCGCATCAAGGTGGCCTTTTAAGAAGGTAATACCTTGCTCATCCACCCCGAAATGGAGATGCACCATCACGCGTCCCTCGGTTGAGGTCAGCGCGGCACTCAAACGCGTCATATCGCTTATCCGCACGGCGCCATCGACCTGCAAGGCTTGGTCAGCGTAGCGATACGGATCTATATGTTCAGGTATGAATTTTTCCATCCGCGCATTGTAGGGAGGCTGATTCGCGGTGTCAAATGTTCTGAAGGAGGATGGCAAAGATTTCAAGTACTTAGCATTGTCAAGAGAAAAATTCGCTTTTTTAGTTGGGAAAAAGATGAACATTTAAGATTATCTTAAGGTTTGAAAAATAAGATATTTTTATATAAAAATACGAGGGTAAATTGCTTGTCTTCTCCATTAGACGATTTAGAAGGAAAATTCCAACAACTACAAACTAGCCTTCAAAATAATTTTTCGCTTAGTGAAAAAGAAGCGCTCGCTTTTCCCATCCGCGAGTCATCTGAGCTAGATCCAGCCAGCAAAGAAGTGAGAATCGCTCATGAAATTCGCCTGATCTGCTTAGAGGAACTAATAAAAGCCTATTATTATGGGGAATATACTTATTATAAAGATAGAATACAAACTACAAAAGAAATCGCCATCAACTTAACTAAAGTTCAAGAACTTGAAAAGAAAGCGAATACGCTTCGGAAAGGGTTAAACTTAGAACCCAAAAAATCACTCATCACAGAAACTGACAGATCTCTTTCTTGGCTAAGCAAGCTAATGCAACCAGCCTATGATGCATTTCCATGGGGAAATGAGCCGCGCCTTTTCCTTATGCGTGCCTTACGGTGGGCGAGTATTGCCATTCAAGGGGTTAATAAAGCTTATAACCATCGAGCAACTCAAGCTATTTTGAAAGGTTTTAGTCTTGTTTATAATCATCCTATTACCCAATTCATTTTAACTGCTTCTGGCCTCATTTACGGGATACGGATAGCACTTAACTTAATCAAAGTGGCAGCCGCGACTTTTTTTCCAAAAACAAAGAAAGATAAAGAGCGTGGCACCTGGAAACGATTAAAGCTTGCCTTTCTTCAACCAGATGTTCTCTCGCAAAACCTCAATGATTTTGTATGGGGCGGAATTAATTTAGCACTGATGATGCTAACAGGTGGTTTTTACCTTATTGCAGCACCTATCGCCAAGCCCATTATTCAGGGAACGGTGTCCCTTGTGGTAAAAGCTGTTGCTAGTCTAAGTCAGTTTCTTTTCGATGTGGTGTTCGACCGACATAAGAAAAAGAAATACGTGAGTCCATTTGACTCCGCAGCAAAGAAATTAGCAGATATAGAGACAACGTTGCCACCCGGATTACTTAAAGTCACCCAGAACGAGCTACAATACAGGCGGGAAGCCGAAAACCATTCTCGGGGACAGCAACTCACTTCTAGCGCTTCCATTTTAATCGGCATGATCTTTTGGTTCTCTCCTTCCTTAGCTACTGCTTGCCGTGCAGTGATACCGCCTCTCGCTTCTCTCGTCATACAGGGAATTGGCGCTACTTTTGCATGGTTTGGAAGTATTTATGGAGGATTTGGCAGGAAGATAGCAAATTTATTTAAAAAGACACCTAAAGAGATTAAACCGGTTGCGGCAAATGCTACATCATCTACTGACGCAACCCTTCGCCCCCAGCTTAAAAAAAGCCAACCTATAGATGCCCCATCTCAATCAAAGCCCAGCGCTCTTCCCCACTCCGAACCTAGCAGCCTTGAGTCTAAGCCACGACTTTCACGTACCATATCTACAACCTTTTTTTCATTACCCCCCGCAGTTATTCAACGACCACCGGGATTTGCTGCCCCTAAGAATACTCCAAGCTAACATTCTCTTTTCTCCCCTTGCCTTCTGACGCAAGATACATTATCTTGTTATCTTAATACAGAAAAACAACTACATATTGTGGTTTTGCTGTTTTGCCACCACAATTCCCGTATTAAGTATTTGATTATTTATTTAGATTAATTTGCTGCGGAGAAAAGATAAACATGGACATCCAACCAACTTCTCAAATGAACCATGCGACACCCCATTTAGATATTCCCCATCTCGCTCCGGGGCATATTAAAGTTATCCGCCGAAATGGCACCGTTACCCCCTTCG
>SCTP01000090.1 GCA_004322325.1 Gammaproteobacteria bacterium
ATTACTCATACTGGATTGTCGCGTCCAGCAGGCAGATTTACAAAAAGCAAAAGCCCAAGCACAAGCGGCAACAGCAGCGTTGAATAGCGCAAAAAGATTGAAAACCTATGGTTCAATTAGTCAGGCAGAATTAACCCAAGCGCTAACACAAATGGCAATTGCTAATTCAGAAGTGAATAAACTAAGCGCGGTTGTTGAAAAGTGTACAATTGTGGCGCCGTTTAAAGGGGCTGTTTCAGATGTGATGGTACATGCTCATGAAACCGTGAAACCCGGTGATCCGCTTTTTAAAATTGTGAGTACGGAAGATGTTGATTTTGAAATTCAAGTTCCTTCCAGTTGGCTGAGATGGCTGCATATTGGCACGATTTTTTATGTAAACGTCCATGAAATTAACAGAATAGTAAAAGTGAAAATTGTAAAAATTAATCCGGAAATTGATTCAGTGAGCGAAACCGTCAAGATTGTCGGTTCACTCGTTGTACCCGATAATAAATTATTGCCCGGCATGAGCGGACAAGCTTGTTTCCCAGGCGATCCTGCTAATAAGGCGGTAGATTGTATCAAGAAGCTAAAGACCATCGGGCTTTCTCAGCGCCAAGAATTTTCTTTTAGCGCGTTTTTACGTGGAATAACCTATCGTTTAGGATAATGTTAGGAATGAATGACGACAAAAAAGCACAAGCGCAGATTGAAGGTCTTGCAACGTTATTAGTCTTAGACGACGAGATTAAAAAACTTTCTAATTTGAGAGAATTTGGCTTTTTCACGACGAATGAAACGCATCGTTTGATACCGTATCACACAGCTTGTCTTTGGCAGCGTCGAGGATATGTAGGTCAGATGATACTGGCGCAATCCGGTGTCGCAGAGATAGATGCTCATGCACCTAGTAATCAATGGCTGGTAGAATTTATTGGTAAAATACAACAAACAGATAATGCAAAAATTATCCATAAAGTTAATCTCGCTGAGTTAGAAGGCGATGACAATGAGAATTTCTTTCCTAAGGCGGTGCTCTGGTGTCCTTTTTTAAATAAATCCAACGAATTAAGCGGCGGATTATTATTTTTTCGTGAAACTGATTTTACTCAATCAGAAATAAAAATGATTACGTGGCTCATTGCCAGCTATCAATATACTTGGCAAATCTTAAATAAGCACAAGCTAAAACCCTCCTGGAAAAAAGTCAAAGAACATCACCTGAGAATAGGGGTAACATTTTTCATTATTGCTATTTTGCTATTTCCTATTCGTTTATCGGTGTTAGGGACGGCAACGGTCGTTCCTAAAGATCCTGTCTTGATTAATGCCCCGTTGCATGGCGTGATTAAAACATTCGCTGTTAAACCAGGACAATATGTCCATGCCAATCAATTACTCTTGTCATTTGATAAAACAGATCTCATTGCTGATAAAGAAGTGAATCAAAAAAATTTCCAATTAACAGAAGCAAAATTGCGTACGGCAGTGAATGGAAGTTTTGATAATAAGGAGGCGCGTTTTGAAATTCCTATCTTGCAAGCACAGCTTAATATTGACAAAGCTCATGTAGATTATACCAATGCATTACTCGCTAAAGCGGATGTCTTCAGCCCGTCAGCAGGAGTCGTGGTATTTGATAGTAAAGAAGATTGGATAGGACAGCCAGTGGAGACAGGAACTCGTATTTTGGTAATTGCGGATCCAAAAAACGTTCAACTACGCGTGATGCTACCGATTGCGAATATGATTCAACTCGAAGTAGGTGCAAAAGGAGACTTTTTCT
>SCTP01000091.1 GCA_004322325.1 Gammaproteobacteria bacterium
GCCGAATGCTTGCGCTGCTCATCACTTAGCAAAGACTCTTCCACTGCCGCTGCCGGATAAGGCGCACGGGTAGTTTTAGCGTTATCAGTCAAAGCGCGTACGGCTTGGTCCAACCCAAGACAAAGACGGTCGAAGAACGTGTAGCGGCGATGGGAGTGCATACATACCTTATAAATAGTCATTCTGGTTAAACAAAATATACGTCGAAAATAACCAAAATGCACGACGCCTGCCCACCTAAAAATAACACTTGCAATGTACAAATAATTTCCCATAATACGTGTTCTGTCATTAACCAAGCTCTATATAAAGAGGAGTGACCTTGATGGGAAAAACCAAGACTGAATTGCTTTCCACAGAAGTGCAGCATTTAGATATTACTCAATTTGATTTCGTGAACCTGGTTGAAGCCATGCAACATACGGCTTTTCAAGCTCGAAATACCGCGCGTGCAGCGAAAATCTACCACCAAATGCTGGAAGATAAAAACTGTGGGGTCATTTTGTGTCTGGCAGGCTCTCTCATCAGTGCGGGCTTAAAGAAAGTCATTATCGACATGATCGACAACAACATGGTCGATGCCATCGTTTCCACCGGCGCTAATATCGTCGATCAAGACTTTTTCGAAGGCTTAGGCTTTAAGCACTATCAAGGCTCCCCTCAGCTGGATGATGAAACCCTGCAATCCCTGGCGATTGACCGTATTTATGACACGCTGATTAATGAAGACGAACTGCGGATTTGCGATGACACTATCTGCCAAATCGCCGACAGCATGGCACCGAAGCCTTATTCTTCTCGTGAATTTATCCAAGAAATGGGCCGTTATCTCGAAAAACACGGTAAAAACAAAAACTCTATCGTCCTGCGCGCCTATCAAAAAGACATCCCCATTTTCGTGCCTGCCTTTAGTGATTGCAGCGCCGGTTTTGGTCTGGTCATGCACCAAGTGAAAAAGCCGCAGCAGCATGTCAGCATTGACTCTGTGAAAGATTTTCGTGAGTTAACGCAGTTAAAAATTTCTGCCAAAGAAACCGGCTTGCTGATGATCGGTGGCGGTGTGCCAAAGAACTTTGCTCAAGATGTCGTGGTCGCGGCTGAATTATTAGGCGCAGAAGTGCCCTTACATAAATACGCCATCCAAATCACCGTAGCCGATGAACGCGACGGCGCCTTATCCGGCTCCACCTTACGCGAAGCTTGCTCATGGGGCAAAGTTTCCGTCGTTCACGAGCAAATGGTGTATAGCGAAGCCACTCTCGCCTTCCCGATGATCGTCGGCTACGCTTACGGCAAAGGGGCGTGGAAAAACCGCGGCCATCGCGCTTATAGCAAATTATTCACCGAAATGGCGTCTGAAACCATTTCTTAACTGAGGTGAGTGAACCATGAGTAACGACTGGTCTGTTCAACAGGCTCGGGATATCTATCACATTGCGCAATGGAGTGATGGGTATTTTGACATCTGCGATCGCGGCAACATCCGCGCTTATCCTAACGGTATCCGTGAGCAAGCGAATATCGATTTAGTGGAACTGGTGCAAAACATCAAAGACGCGGGTATTTCCTTGCCGGTACTGGTGCGCTTCACCGATATTTTGCGCAAACGCATTCAAACCTTAAACGATGCCTTCAAGCAAGCCATTCAAGCGAGTAGCTATCAAGGCGCGTATCTTTCTGCCTACCCTATCAAAGTGAACCAACAGCGAGGGGTAGTAGAAGCGATTTTGCAAAATGGCAAAGCGCCGGTAGGTCTTGAAGCAGGGAGTAAGCCGGAGTTGCTGGCATCGCTCGCCTTAACGGATCAAACCAATGCTGTGATTATCTGCAACGGTTATAAAGACCGCGAATATATCCGGCTAGCACTGATTGGTCAGCGGCTGGGGCATAAGGTATTGATCATTTTAGAAAAACTGCCTGAACTTGAACTGGTGTTAGAAGAAGCAGAAAAATTAAATATCGATCCCATCTTAGGGGTACGCGTGCGGCTTTCCACCATGAACGATGGAAAATGGAAAAACACCGGCGGTGAAAAATCCAAATTTGGTTTCTCGGCACCGCAACTGCTGCAAGTGGTAGAGAAACTGCGCAAGAAAAATCGGCTGCATTTGCTGCAGGTATTGCACTTTTTCTTTGGCTCCCAAGTTGCCAACATCGCCCATATTCAACGCGCGATGCACGAAGGCGCTCGTTATTATGTTGGGTTACGCTCTCTCGGCGCGCCGATTGACACCGTCGATGTCGGTGGTGGTTTAGCGGTAGATTATGAAGGCACACGCTCGCGCAGTTATTGTTCGATGAATTACAGCATTCAAGAATATGCTAATAACGTCGTCGACATCTTAGCAGAGACCTGCTCGCAGCATCAGTTGCCGCATCCGCGCATTATCACTGAATCTGGTCGTGCGATCACGGCGCATCACGCCATGCTCATCACCAATGTCATTTCCACGGAAACACCTTGCGATATCAGCAATCTCGAGCCGCCTGCCGCGTCTGATGTGCCGATTCTACATAACTTATGGGGCAGTTTTGCTTATTTATCTGAAAGCACGGTGTTAGAAATTTATCATGATATTTGCCACTGGATGTCTGAAATTCATACCATGTATGTTCACGGCTTAATTTCACTCGAGAAGCGTGCGCATGCAGAGCAAATTTATTATGCGATTTGTTTTAAATTACGCGATTTTCTCAAACCGAAAATCCGCGCGCATCGTGAAGTGATTGATGAATTGAATAGAAAATTAGCGAATAAATTCGTGTGTAATTTTTCTTTATTCCAATCATTACCCGATGCCTGGGCCATTGATCAAGTTTTTCCGATCATGCCACTCTCTGGTTTAGATCAACCGCCCACTGAGCATGGTATTTTGCATGATCTCACGTGCGATTCGGATGGCTGCGTGGATGCCTACGTAAACAATTACGGCTTAGAAAGCACGCTCTCATTAGTGCCTTATGATCCTGCTAAACCTTATTTACTTGGTATTTTCTTAGTCGGTGCTTATCAAGAAATTCTTGGCGATTTGCATAATTTATTTGGTGACACTAATTCTATTCACGTTGAACTTACTGCTGATGGCCAATACAAATTAACCCGTGCGAGAGATGGCGATACGGTAGAATCGACTTTGCGTTATGTGGATTTTGATGCGAATGAATTATTAAAGTCTTACCAAACGCAACTTGAAAATGCACGATTGTCTACTAAAGAATGTGAAGAATTTTTAGAAGACTTAAAAATAGGTTTAACTGGTTATACATATTTTGAAGAATAATGCTATGAAAGATTTCGATCCCAATGCTGCTGCCGCCGAAGATTCTGGTATCTTTGGTTTACCTTTTTCTCCTGCGGAAGCCAAGCTCGTGCTCGTGCCTGTTCCCTGGGAAGCCACTACTTCTTATGGCGGTGGTACCTCGAAAGGACCGGAAGCGATCTTGCAAGCCAGCAAGCAAGTCGATCTATTTGACATTGACTTAGGCAATTTTTTTGAAGCTGGCATTGCCATGCTGGATATTCCGCAGCACGTATTAGAATGGAACACGTTGGCGCAAGAGCAGCATCAACCTGAAGCTGTCAATGCTTATAGCGATAAGCTTAACCAGCATGTTTACGCCGAAACTAAACGTTTATTGGCGCAGGGGAAATTAGTCGGCCTCGTTGGTGGTGATCACTCTACGCCATTTGGCGCGATTCAAGCCTTTTTAGAAAAACATCCGCAAATGGGTATATTGCATATTGATGCGCATGCGGATTTAAGAAATGCGTATGAAGGCTTTGAGTATTCTCATGCTTCTATCATGCATAACGTCATCACTAAAACGTCTTTATCGAAACTCGTGCAAGTAGGCATTCGGGATTTTTGTGAAGAAGAGTTTAATTTTATTCACGATCATGCTAACAGAATTACCACTTTCTTTGATGCAGCGATGACAGAAGAAAAAATGCATGGTAAGCATTGGTCTGCTATTTGTGATGATATTATTCAGCATTTACCACAAGACGTGTATGTATCGTTTGACATTGATGGGCTTGATCCTCGTTTCTGTCCGCACACCGGCACACCGGTGCCAGGAGGCTTGGATTTTAGTGAAGTGTTGTACTTATTTAAGAAAGTGGTGCAATCAGGGCGTAAGATCATTGGCTTTGATTTAAACGAAGTTTCGCCTGGTAATGCGGCAGACGAATGGGATGCGAACGTGGGAGCGCGGATACTTTATAAGTTATGTGGGTGGACGCTTTCTATTTGAAGAAGTGTTGTCTTGCTCTGAGCGCTGAGTTACATTTTCTTTC
>SCTP01000092.1 GCA_004322325.1 Gammaproteobacteria bacterium
CTAAATGTAACGCATTGATTAAAGATACTTTTAGCCGCTTAACCCCCTGGCAGATTACCCAATTGGCCCGGCATCCCCAGCGTCCTCATAGCATTGATTATATTTCCCGGATTTTTACCGAATTTGATGAATTATCCGGCGATCGTGCTCTCTCTGCTGGTCCTTCCATCATCGCTGGTATCGCACGCTTAGAGGGGCAGCCCGTCATGGTCATCAGCCATGAAAAAGGCCGCAAGACGCAAGAGAAAATCGAGCGTAACTTTGGCATGCCCAGCCCCGAAGACTATCGTAAAGCGCTGCGGCTCATGAAGATGGCTGAGCGCTTCAAATTGCCGATCTTAACTTTTATCGATACCCCCGGCGCTTACCCCGGTATCGGTGCGGAAGAGCGTAATCAAAGCGAAGCGATTGCCCGTAACTTATTTGTCTTATCCCGCCTGAAGACCCCTATTATTTGTACCGTCATCGGCGAGGGTGGTTCAGGTGGCGCCTTGGCAATCGGGGTAGGGGATCGGGTATTTATGCTGCAATATGCTATTTACTCCGTCATCTCGCCCGAAGGCTGCGCTTCGATTTTATGGAAGAGTGCGGAAAAAGCGTCCGAAGCAGCAGAGGCAATGAATCTCACTGCGGATAAAATCATCAAACTCGGCTTAATCGACGGCATTATCCCTGAACCACTGGGCGGTGCTCATCGTCATTACGATGTCATGGCACAGACTTTGAAGAAGCATTTGGTGCAACAATTGACCGAATTGCAATCTTATCCTCTCTCTACCTTGGTGGAAGAGCGCTATAAACGCCTGATGTCTTATGGGCTGGCGACGGCATGACCTTGCAAGAAGCCATTCGCGACTTTTGTTCTCGATATGGCTTTGAAAAAACCTACTGGGTTGCCTATAGCGGTGGTTTGGATTCGCATGTGTTATTGGCGATTTGCCATGAACTACGCCAAACTGAGCCACTGCAATTACGCGCCATCCATATCAACCATGGCATTCATCCCCATGCGCATCAATGGGCAGCCCATTGTGCAAAAGTATGCGTTGAAATGGGTATCGATTATCATGAGAGGGCTATCCAACTAGAGCTGCCTCCAGGCACTAGCCTAGAAGAAGCCGCCAGAAAGCAGCGTTATGCAATCTTGGCAGAAGATCTGAACGAAGGTGATATTCTACTCACTGCCCATCATCAAGATGACCAAGCAGAAACTGTCTTACTCCAATTATTCCGCGGTGCAGGTCCCAAAGGCTTAGCTGCCATGCCGAGGATGAAACCGTTCGGACGCGGTTTTCATGGCCGTCCTTTACTCGATTTCCCGCGAGCTACGCTAGAGCAATATGCCGCTACTCACTCGTTCCAATGGATAGAAGACGATTCTAATCGCGATACGAGCTTAACGCGCAATTTTATTCGCCACGAACTTCTCTCCTTACTCAAAACCCGCTGGCCGACAGTAACGCAGTCGATCTCCCGCAGTGCTGCGTATTGCGCTGAAGCTCAAGGATTACTTGAAGAATGGGCGAAAGAAGAGTGGCAAACCGTACAAGGCTCGCGTGACAATACTTTATCTGTCAGCAAATTATTAGCCCTTGACGTCGCCCGACAGCGCTTATTTTTACGGCTCTGGATCCAGCAACTCGGTCATCCTCTCCCGGATGCCAAAAAGCTCGATACCATCCAATACAATGTCCTGACCGCCAAGCCAGACCGTCAACCCTGCGTACGCTGGCAGCAGACAGAAATCAGGCGTTACCGTGATGATCTTTACCTGATGAAAGCGCTACCACCCGCCGCCGCTATCTCGACTAGGCGAGGGAGCCATACATTGAAGAGACTATTTCAAGAGTGGGGCATTCCACCGTGGGAGCGAAATCGTCTACGGAATCTTCTCAGCCCTCTCGAAGAGGGCGAGAGAAAGAAAAAAAGCTAGTTACATTTCTTGTCGTGACAACCCTTACAGCTCATGCAGCAAGTGCAAAGATATTTTACCAAGGCACCAAACGCAAGAATTGGCAAGGTAACGTCAAAAAAATCACGAAAAATGATTAACTTGACTAATTGATCGCGCGGCAGTACCAACGCAAACACACCCACTGCAATAGCGATCAAAATAACAAGTGCGACGAATAATCGTATAAACATGAGGCATCTCCTATCCTTAACCTCATACAGCGTAAAAGGAAGGCAGGGGTGGAGTCAAGGATTGCGACAGCATATAATACCCGATTACAAATAACATAATTACCACCACTTATGACTCAATACATATTCATTACAGGCGGCGTGGTTTCTTCTTTAGGCAAGGGGGTGGCGGCTGCGTCACTCGGTGCCATTCTGGAAGCCCACGGCCTCAAGGTCAGCTTAATGAAGCTTGACCCTTACATTAACGTCGATCCTGGCACCATGAACCCGTTTCAACACGGCGAAGTGTTTGTGACGGAAGATGGCGCTGAAACCGATTTGGACTTGGGCCACTATGAGCGTTTTGTCCGGGTGAAGATGACGAAAGCCAATAATTTCACCACCGGCCGCATTTATGCCAATGTCATCCGCAAAGAACGCCGCGGCGATTACTTAGGTGGTACCGTCCAAGTGATTCCGCATATTACCGATGAAATTAAGCATTGCATTGTCAAAGGTGCGGATCATGTTGATATTGCCCTCGTCGAGATTGGCGGGACAGTCGGGGATATCGAATCATTACCGTTTTTAGAAGCCATTCGACAAATGCGCATGGAATTGGGGCGTCAGCATGCTTTATTCATCCATCTCACGCTGTTGCCTTTTATTCCCACGTCAGGCGAATTGAAAACCAAGCCGACACAGCATTCCGTGAAAGAATTACGTTCCATTGGTATTCAGCCCGACATCTTACTCTGTCGCAGCGAACGGCTTATCTCTGAGAATGCCCGGGAAAAGATCGCACTGTTTACGAATGTGGAAAAAGAAGCAGTTATTCCTTTATTAGATGTCGATTTCATTTATCAATTACCTATTTCCCTGCACGAACAAGGGCTTGATAGAATCGTCCTCCAGCAGTTAGGGCTGCAAGCAAAACCGGCTGATTTACACGAGTGGAAGCGTGTGGAAGAAGCGTATCGTCATCCTGAAGCAGAAGTCACCATTGGGATGATTGGTAAATATGTCGATTTAACCGATTCTTACAAATCCTTATCAGAAGCCTTTCTGCACGCGAGCATACAAACCCGTACACGCGTGAAGATTGAATACATCGATTCGGAAGAAATAGAGCAAAAAGGCGTCGATATTTTACGTCATTTAGATGGTATTTTAGTTTGTCCTGGCTTTGGTAAGCGTGGCACGGAAGGTAAAATTTTAGCAGCGCAATATGCTCGTGAGCAGCATGTTCCTTATTTTGGTGTATGTTTAGGCATGCAGATTGCCATGATTGAATACGCACGTCACCTGGCGAATATGCCGAATGCGAGCAGCACGGAATTTGATCCTGAAACACCTTATCCTGTGATCGCCCTCGTGACAGAGTGGACGACGCAAACCGGTGAGCGTGAACAGCGCAGTGAAAAATCAGAAGTGGGTGGTACCATGCGATTAGGCGGTCAAGTGTGTCATTTGGCGGAAGGATCGTTGGTGCGAAAATTGTATGGCAAAGAGAAAATTATTGAACGTCATCGTCATCGTTATGAAGTGAATAACACCTTATTACCTGCATTAGAAAAAGCAGGGATGAAAGTGTCAGGGCGGTCGCAAGATAATTTGGTTGAATTGATTGAATTACCAAATCATCCTTGGTTTGTTGGTTGTCAATTTCATCCCGAATTTACCTCTACGCCGCGTGATGGTCATCCTTTGTTTATTCATTTTATTCTTGCAGCAAAAACCTATCGCGAGGAGCTAGTCAAATGAAATTATGTGGATTCAATGTTGGTATCGATCAATCTTTCTTTTTAATTGCTGGTCCTTGTGTGATTGAAAGTGAACAATTTGCCATTGACACAGCGAGTGAATTAAAAGCGATGGCGCAAGCATTGCAGATTCCTTTTATTTACAAATCGTCTTTTGATAAAGCGAATCGAACCTCGATTCAAAGTTATCGCGGGCCAGGGTTAGAAGGCGGGTTGAAAATTCTTGAGGCAGTTAAAAATAAAGTTGGCGTGCCGGTATTGACGGATGTGCATGAAGATACACCGATTGAAGAAGTGGCGAAAGTAGTGGATGTGATGCAAACGCCTGCGTTTTTATGTCGTCAAACTAATTTCATTCAGCGGGTCGCAGAGCAAGGTATTCCGGTGAACATCAAAAAGGGTCAATTTCTTTCACCCTGGGAAATGAAGCACGTGGCGGAAAAAGCGCGTCAGACGGGTAATGAGCAGATTATGGTGTGTGAGCGTGGTGTCTCGTTTGGGTATAACAATTTAGTCTCTGACATGCGTTCAGTCGCGATTATGCGTGAAACGGGTTGCCCGGTTGTGTTTGATGCGACGCATTCAGTGCAACTGCCGGGTGGGAGTGGTGGAAAAACGGGAGGGCAGCGGCAATTTGTGCCTGTGCTAGCGCGTGCGGCGATTGCAGCAGGGGTGGCGGGGATTTTTATGGAAACCCATCCGAATCCTGATCAAGCGCCATCCGATGGTCCTAATATGTGGCCCTTGCAAAAGATGCGTGATTTGCTGGTAATATTGAAGGAGCTGGATGAAGTGATGAAACGTCATCGCTTGCTAGAAGAAAATTAGGAGCTCAATAAATGTCTCTGACAGAGGATGTTACCCAACTTATTGAAGGGATTCATTCTACTATCGCAAGTCGTGATGTAGACAGCTTAGTTGAGATTGGAAGAGAAACGGAGGCATTTCTTCTTGAACATGAAAAAGTATTTCAAACGTACCCGCTAGAACAGCAAAGATTACTCGCTGCTTATCGAAAAAGTATTCATGTTGCTTATCGTCTTCTAGGGAAAGCGGATCGTCGTGCTTTCTTAGCATTAACAGATATTGCGGATGCGGATGAGGAAAATCTACCACCAAGTCATCTCGAGATTTTAGAATTTAGCAAAAAAATCTCTTCTAACATTGGTAACGATATTCTTTCTCAAGCGACCCCTGAGCGGAAATTAGCGAGAGCGGCCTATTGGTTGGCTATTATGCTGAAGTGCTTTAATCACCGCAAATATCAAACAGTCTATAATATCGGACTGGCGTTAGGAGATGCTCGAGTAGAGAGAGCGCTAAAAGATCGATGGCCGCAAGAATGGGAAGAGATAAAGCAGAAGATCAATTTTTTCACGATGCCTACTCATCAAGATGCACTCTTGGAACCAGGAAGGCATCCAATTGTGCCTGATCTTGCTTCTCTTCGCTGGAGGTTTATCCAGCTAAAAAGAAGGAAACAAACCGAACAAATCCCTCACCTTGTTGCGCGAGTGAAGGCGATGCAAATACAAAAGAAACAGTACCGAAAACAAAAAAAATCGCTTAATAAGCCAGTAAAAGAGATCACTTTCAAAACGCTAACAGAATATGCAATCACCCACAAAAGCAAAATTCACTTGAGTAAAAATGTAAAAGCGAATTTTAAAATTATTCGTTGTAAAGATGAGATACAGGGAATAAATTTACACATAAAGCTGTTGTTATCAAATAAATTAGAAGAGTTACAATCTCGCACGGCTTTGCAAACGCGAAAGAGTAAAAAGGGTAATAAGGGAGTAAAGGACAATTTAAAATTAGGAAAAATTAGAGATAAGTTAGAGAAGCTAGAAACGCATGTGTCAACGGTGATCGGAGAGAGTGTAAAAGGAATAGATAATTTTATTGATTATCTCTCAAGCGAAATTCAGCAGCTTAAGGGAGGTAACCACCAAGAATTGAAAGATATTTTGGAAGAAATAAAAAAACATCTAAACAAACAGACAGAACTTAATCAGGCTATTGATAAGTTAAAGGGAGAAAAATCGGCTAAGCGAATATCAATCTTTAACAGGCCAAATATATTACCCCAGAAGCATGAAGTGGCGCATGATGAGGTGCCTGTTTATAAAGTTAGATAGTTGAATACAAATTTGCTATATTTAAAAAACAAAGGGGAGGTTATATGGTAAAAATGTCATTACACTTATCACCAGAAACTAATGAGACATTAGAACAATTATCTGAAAATAACCACATGACTAAAAGTGAACTGTTACGCAAAGCCCTTGCATTGATGGAAGTAGCCTTGAAAAATAAAGAGAAGGGAAACCATCTTGTAATAGTAGATAAAAATGATAAGAAGATA
>SCTP01000093.1 GCA_004322325.1 Gammaproteobacteria bacterium
GTCAATTTGATAACAAGGTCTGCGTGAATACATATATTCATATTTTTCAATTTAGCCATTTTTATTTGATTAGTTTCTCAAATACTCTTCGCAAGCATCAAATAATTGATCTTTTAAAGATTCAAGCTGATTGTTTTCCTCAATCAAGGGTATACCATTTCTATGAAGTACTAGATCTGAAAATGATCCCATCCCTCCTTTAAATATCTGACTAAATGATCTTATTATTTCTTTCTCATTATTTGAGTTATCAAAACTTGCTAAAACATAATTAAAATAATTTAACCAATAATTTTCGTTGCCTAGTTTAAGTAACGGTATTACTTTAAAAATTAAATTTTTTATTTTCTTGCTCGAATATTCCATAGTAATTCCTCTTGTAGTGAAAATTTATTTATGACTTTTATTTCAGGATTTAACCAGGGCTTCTCAATAAGAACTTGCTGTGTTCCTCCTAGGAAAATATTTCCCTGCGGAGCAATCTCTCCCATATGAACAACAGCCCCCTTAGGTATAACTACTTCATATCCTGTGTTAATAACTGATGACCCTCCTCCTGGCCACTGCGGTAAAACAGCCTTATCAATTCTTACTTGTAATTCGCTAGTTGGTTTTTCTAACGTAAAAAACTCTCCCAATGATTTTGATTCATCGCCAGCACGATATATAATTGTATCTCTTTCAAGCTGATAGGTGGAATATTTTTGCCCCATAAAAGTACTAGCATTTCTATTTGAAAGCAATCCTGGTGAATAAGCGTCATACTCTCCTAGAAGCTTAAATCGATTTTTTGCTAATCCTCCTACCTCATCAAAGTCAACCTCCCCTATTTGTGCTCCTAAAGATTTTACACTACTTGCCGAAGCTCCCCATAACCCAAATTTCCCAATCCCTTCCGCCGCTCCCAAAAGAGCCTTGCCAGCACTATAAATTAATCTTCCTCCATCCAGCACAGACAAAAGCGTCAATACAGGTGAAGAAGTTTCCAACGGCGCCTCCGGCAGCACATTAGGATCAACATCTAACGGCCCAAGCCCTGCGGTATTAGCTCCATTAAACAGCGAAAATGTTTTCCGGGCACTCTGCTTATTGTTCCACCATTCCAAACCTTTTAACGCCGCATCCTGCTTTGCCGTCGTCGAATCATCTTGTACCACATCATCCATCACTTTCTTATCGCTCGGCATCTTCGCCCCACTCATCTCCTTCCTTCTGCTCATCGGATTATTAGCAACCTCCCTCATCTGCTCTTCTTTTGCTTTTTCGATCTTATATGTGTCATACCACTCCCTTGCTGCTTCTCCCGCTTTTTGCCCCATAAAGGTACCTAACGTATTCGCTGCCACTGCCTCCGCATTAAATGCTTTCCCACTCACCGCATGATCCAATGCTGCTTGCGCTTCCGATGACGCCACACTATTTATGAATCCCAGATCCGCTCCAATCGCTTTGTTTATCCCCATGCTCGCTTCATTCATTCCCGTATTCAATCCTGCTGCAGCGGAACTAACCACCACTCCCTTCCAATCAAAATTACGCTGCTCGCCTGTCACCAACCTCACCGTCTGCATCGCCGCGCCCACTTCTGCTGACGCTGCCATGGAACCTGCTACGCCCATGTTTTGTAGCCCATCAAGTCCGGGAAGTGCATTCTGCAATCCATACGTTTCCGCTGAGAACAACGCATTTTTTGCTACTGCTCCCCATGAAATCCCTCCTTTCTGATCCTTCAACGCTATCGCCGCTGCCTGCTCGCCCAAACTACTCGCCGCTCCCGCTATCGCTCCACTGGCAACCGCCGCAAGTGTCGGCCCGATCACAGCTGGCATGAACGGTATTAATTCCGGCGCTACAATAC
The DNA here is from genome assembly GCA_004322325.1 of Gammaproteobacteria bacterium. Lineage (GTDB taxonomy): Bacteria > Pseudomonadota > Gammaproteobacteria > DSM-16500 > DSM-16500 > Aquicella. Next base: position 1,859 of record SCTP01000093.1, read on the forward strand.
AAAATATCGCTGCTCCAATACCCGCTTCAAAAACATCATCAAACCAACCATCATCGTCATCTTTCTTCTTTGGCTTCTTCCATGTGCGATTCGGCATCGGCATGTCCGGATAAAGACTGCCTATAATCTCATTCTCATTGTAAACAGCTTCTGCCTCGTGTGTACTCGTACTCACTAAATTGGGAATAGTTAATTCCATTCCCACCGGCGGCACATCTGTTTCGTTATAACCATTTTCCTGTGCAATTACATCCGCAAACGTTCTATCTCCATACATCTTTTCTGCTATGTCGGCATAACTGCTATCTTCTTCTAAAACAGTATATTTATCCGGCGCTGGCGGTGGAAAATGATTATCTATTTTAGAATGATAGCCTAAATCAAAATTGATATAAGAAGGTGATGCTGCCGCAACCGTTGCATCCGGCGGAATATCACCGCATTCGCCAATCAACTCACCATCGGGTGTATAAAAGTAATATTCATTTTTCCCATCTCCTGTTGACTTCTGCACAATACGATTTTCACTATTAGTTAGCAGCAATCGATAACTATCTTCTAACGCTCCCGAAACAGTGAGTTGATAACCATTCGGATTAAAAGTCACGGCTACCGTCTCAATGGATGAGGTATCACCCTGCATACGCGTGCGCGTACCACTGGTTCTTGCTACTTTTAATTCATCAAATCCAATATAACTTGTCGTTAAATCATCTGTATAACCATCCAGGTGATCAAGTGTATTGGATTGAGCAACTTGATGATAAACTAATCCCGTTTCCGTTAAATCATATTTTGTATTCGTCTCCATGTTTTGTGAGTTATCTTTATAGTAATCACTCGTTATCCAGCTATTCGCATTATAATGGTTATCTTGCTCAGTATCTTTTGTTGTATATTTTGTTCGACGACTCACCTTACCATCATACTGAAAAGTATTATTATTACCATCTGTGCTTGATATCGATGAAAGCAATCCATTCGATAAATAATTTAATGTTTTTTCAACTCGATTACCATCATCAATCGTCGTTTGTTTACTGCGCCAACCGGCGTTATTGTATTTCAATTCTGTCCCTTGATTGGATACAATTTGAATTTTTCCATCAATGAGTTTTCCTCTATCAATGATCACCTCATCTATTTCATTATAAGCAAACCAGCTCTCATAATCGGATGGTATCCACGCATTATCCCAGTAAATATCTGCTATCGTATAACGACGATAGCCTGTCGGAGTATAGCCGTAACTTAACCGAGTAATAGTATCTTGTGATTCAACGATCCAATTGGCTGCATTTAAAGTAGTAATCGTTGCTTGGTGAATATGACCGTCACTCCCCATAAACGTTGCTCTGATACGTTTACCATCTAAATTATAGCGGTATTGGGTTGTTAATGATTGGGCATCATCTAATATCTGAATAGTATTACCTGCCTCATCATAACCATACTTAAGATTTTGCGGTAAAACAGGTTCAGATAAATTGTTACTAGGATTAATATACATGCCATGGTCGCCACCTGTACTAATGGCGCTTAAGACCTGCATATTGTAATTGTAAGTATTCGTGTACAACGCACCGCTAAAATCAGTATGGGTAAGAATGTTGCCAAAATAATCTCTTGTCCAAAAATTGGTATGGCCATCCGCATACTGCTCTTTCAATCTTTCTCCATTGATATCATAAATTTTGAGTGTCAATTGATTAAGTGGCGCCCAATGATGTGTGCAGCAAGTTTTTGAAGTTGGTTGGACATAATCATAACGATCTGTCTCACCATTGCCATTTGTCATACTAATTTTTAAATTTATCTCATTGTAACGGTAATGCGTTTCCCAACCACACGCATCTACCTTTGAAGTTTTACGATCGCAACGATCATAAGTATGATCTGTTTTATGACCCATTGGATCTTGTTCTTCAACAGTACGACCATAAATGTCGAGTACATTTTTCTTATAAACACCATTTGGAGGTGTAGTTTTTAACGTCGTACCATCATTATCTCTATCGTATGTGGTGACCTTTCCATTCGCATCACGTGTAGCCATTGTATAGCTGGTTACTGAATAACTGTTAGCTTTAGTTGGCGAAATTGTTTCCATTCTGCCATCTTCATGTGTCACTTCAACAGCAGGATCTGTTTGGCTTAATACCTTATTAAAACCGTTGTAAACATAGTTGGTTGTATTTCCTAAAGGGGTAGTTGAGCTACAGAGGTTATCCCAACGATCCATTGTTTGATGCCGGATTGGGCGAACAATTTCTTGCGGCGTAGCGGTTGTGTTCACAACAGTCGTTAATGTTGCGCCATGTTTGATGGTGATATTAAAGCATGCCCAATTACCATCAGCAGAAAGATCAGCTAAACTCGATAAATCGACAGGTTGGTTATTTTTATCCCATGCCATTAAGCGAGCATTATATTGGCCTGGTTGGATAGCAGTGCAAGAAACAGCAAGGCCATGGCCGGTTAATGTTGTGTTGGGTAAATCACGCCAAACTGGAGAGGTTAAGGTTATATCGTAATATTGTAACGATACACCTGCTACAGAAGCTGGCAGAGGATAAATCCATAGTGTATAGGTATCAGCGAAATGGGCGGTATCCGCCTCGTCGTATTGGTCATTATACCAATCACCAGAATAATTTGATGAGGTATCTACAGACTTATAACCAGAATGAAACGATTTTCTCTGCTTACCTTCATCAATATGAGCTGGATAAGCACTTATCAAAGGAACCCAGTCACCA
>SCTP01000094.1 GCA_004322325.1 Gammaproteobacteria bacterium
TGACGGAGAAAACCAAAATATGTTAGGTGTAGGCAGTGCAAGTGGAAAATTTGGCGAATTACTTCAAGGCGAACTTCCTGAGAAAGATTCTCATTTTCTTGTTTCATTTCCTATCTCACATTTTTCGATAGCAAGATTTTCTTATTTGAATTCGGATAAAAATATTACTATTTTTCCTCCTCATAAAATAAAGTCGATAACATTAGCTAAAAAAATCATGACTTATTTTGGCCTATCTCAAGGATGGCAGTTAACTATTTTTAGCCAAATAGCCGAAGGTAAAGGTTTGGGAAGTTCCACCGCTGATTTAGTTGCTTGTGCTCGTGCAATAACAAATGCGGTAAGAATGCATCTTCCCATGAAAGTATTTTTAAAATTTTTGAAAGAAATTGAACCTTCAGACGGGGTTATGTATGAGGGGGCCGTTTGTTTTTATCATCGAAAAGTAAGATTACATAGTCGGTTAAACTGTTTCCCTAATCTTATGATAGCTGGCATGGATGAAGGAGGAAGTATTGATACAGTTAAATTTAACCAAGAATTAAGATCGTATACTTTAAAGGAAAGGAAGGAATATGCTGTCTTATTAGATGAAATAATTAGTGCCACGAAGAATAGTAACATAAAAAAAATTGGAGCTATTTCAACAAGAAGCGCGATTCTTAATCAACAAATAAATCCAAAGAGAAATTTAGATTATTTTATTAATATCTGTAATACAATCGAAGGAATAGGTGTGATTAGTGCGCATAGCGGAACTTATATTGGTATCATTTTAGATAAAAATGACCAGAGCTATTTTGAGAAGTTGGTTTTTATTGAAAAAAAAGCGAAAGAAAGGTTTTTATTAATGGAAAAGTTTGATCTATTTCCAGGAAATAATAAGCTATTACCGGTTGAAAGTAATATGAGAATTAACAATGTACCATAATTTTTCTGACTCCATTTTATTCCCAAAATTAATTAGAGTTAAAGATAATCTAATCCTAGCTAAATTCGAATTAATGAAAATTTTACCAGCTAAGCATATAGTGGAAATCGGTATACGTAATCATCAAATTAATCCTGAAATACCTATTGTTGAAACTTCAAGCGGAACATTTGCATTAGGTTTGGGCATTGTATGTGCTGAATTAGGAATACCTTTTTTTATCATAAGTGATCCTGCGATAGACCACTATTTAGAGCGAAGACTTATACAGTTAGGAGGAAAAGTACAAATTATACCCGAAGCATTTACGCAGGATAATCCTCAAATAATGAGATTAAATGTACTTAAAGAATATCTCAAAAACAATCCAGGAGCTTATTGGACTCGTCAATACGATAATCTTGAAAATCAAGATGCCTATGCGGTGTTTGCGGAATATTTGGTAAATGAATTAGGAGATAATTTTACGCTAGTTGGTGCGGTTGGCTCTGGCGGGTCAACTTGTGGAACGATAAAAAAAATTAGAGATTGCAATCCATCGGCTCGTTTGATAGGAGTGGATACTTTTGGAAGCGTTTTATTTGGGCTGGTAAATAAAAAAAGAATTTTACGTGGTTTAGGAAATTCATTATTACCTAAAAATTTATGTCATTATTATTTTGATGAAGTGCATTGGGTAAGTGCGAATGATGCATTTTTTTATACAAAAAAATTAAATTCAGAAATGGCTATTTTCTGTGGCCCAACGACAGGAGCTACTTATCAAGTTGCTAAGTGGGTAGCAAAAAAAAATCCCAATGAATTGGTGGTTTTTATGTCTGCAGATACAGGTTGCCGCTATCAAGGTACTGTTTATAGTGATGCATGGTTAAGTAAAAATAATTTATGCTCTCCACCGGCTGTATCCCCAATAAAAGTGTATCATCCTTTAGAGGTTGGTTCGGTGTGGTCTTATTTTGAATGGAAACGGCGTCGTTATGAAGAGGTGATAACTACACCATGAAAAATAAAGCAAGGTTTGTTTTTCTCGAAAGTAATACGACAGGAACAGGTGAGCTTCTTATTCTTAAAGCATTAACGAAGAATTTATTTCCTATTTTCATAACAAATAATCCAAAAAAATATTCTTTCTTACCTTTAGAGGAAGTTGAATTAATACTTCTCGATACCTCAAATAAAGAAATTATACTTGATTATTTGTTAAAAGTAGAAAATATAATTGGGATATATTCAGCCTCGGACTATTATATTGAAACAGCTGCTTGGTTGGCAAATAAACTTGAATTGCCAGGGGCTGATCCTGAAGTAATTAAAAGATGCCGTAATAAATATAATTTATACCAATTATTAATTTCAGTTGGCATAGATTGCCCTCAAACAAAAATAATTTTTGATATAGAAGAGGCTAAAAATAATTTCGAATTTGCTTCTTTTCCTGTAATAGTTAAGCCTGTTAATGGTTCGGGAAGTGTTGGGGTTAAGCTTTGTGAAAATGAAACTGATAGCTTGAGTCAGGTTAATTTCTTATTAAAGAATTCTTATGCTGGTGTCTTAATACAAGAATATATTGATGGTCTAGAATTTTCTGTTGAAGTCTGTAGTTTCAATAATCAACATCATATTATTGGTATTACTAAAAAATATCTTGGATTATACCCTTATTTTATAGAAATAGGACATGATTTTCCTGCGATTTTATTAGAAAAAGAGGAGAAAAAAATTAAACAGGTTATTATGAACTTGTTGTCTCTTTTGAGATGTAATTTTGGATTTTTTCATATAGAACTTCGAATAAAAAATGATAAGGTTTTTATCATTGAGATAAATCCTCGTCTTGCTGGGGGTATGATTCCAGCGCTGGTCAGGAATGCAACTGAAATAGATTTGTTGGATACCCTTCTTGACTTATATACAAATCGTTTCGCTGATATACAAATATCGCATAAAAAATTTTCATCTATCCGTTATCTGGTCCCTGACCAGACTGGTAAAATTAAGACTCTTAATTTTACCAGTCAAATACTAGTTGACCAAGTAAAATTGATTAAAAATGAAGGTGATTTTTTTATTCCTCATGGAGATTTCCGAGATAGGATTGCCTATGTTATTGTTTCAGACTTGGATGCAATCTCTTGCAGTAAAAAAGCTAATGAGGCTTTAAAAGATTTTAATGTGGTAATTGGCACGGAGAGTTAAAAATCATATATGCAAAAAAAGTCAGCTACAACAGGGCGTTTAAAGCAAATACTTGATCCAATAGCTCATGC
>SCTP01000095.1 GCA_004322325.1 Gammaproteobacteria bacterium
CATCACGATTTCATCTTTTTGATTGCGACATTCACAGGCAAAAATCACGCGATACTTTTCTGGTTTCTTCTCAGTCGCTGTCACCTTCACGGTTAACGTATCACCGATCGCCACGGGTTTTTTAAACCGCAAAGTTTGGCCAATGTAAATGGTGCCGGGGCCGGGTAATTGGGTGCCAAGAACGGTTGAGATCAGCGCCCCGCCCCACATGCCATGACCGATGATTTTATGGAACATTTCACTTTTCGCATAATCCGCATCCACGTGAGCAGGGTTGAGATCGCCAGACATGATGGCGAAGACTTGGATGTCTGTCTCGGTAAGAGTGCGCGTCAGGCTAGCGGTGTCGCCGACTTGGATTTCGTCAAAAGTGCGGTTTTCCAAATAATCCATGGGGCAAAGCCTCAATCCATTGATAAAGGTATATTATCTGAAGCGGTCGACTATTGCCAATCAGCTACTCTGAAGTTATACTCTGAAGTACATACTTAACCCTTACTTCAGAGTATAACTTCAGAGCTATGGATACAACAGCGTTACTTCAATCTCCAGAAGGCAAAGCCCTTGAATTTAAACAAGATCTTTCATCTTATGAAAAAATATTACGTACCCTAGTCGCTTTTGCTAACACGGCTGGCGGTACTTTAGTGATTGGGGTGGAAGACAAGACAAAAAATGTAATTGGGATAGAGGAACCACTGAGCATAGAAGAACGCTTGGCTAATATTATTAGTGATGGCATTTCTCCGACGCTGATACCAACTATTGAAATTTCCCCCTGGCGCAAAACTTATCTTATTTTAGTAGAAGTTTATCCCAGCAATAACAGGCCTCATTATCTAAAAAGCAAAGGCTTAGAAAAAGGGACATATATTCGAATAGGCTCGACAAATCGTCTTGCAGATGCTGGCATGATCAGCGAATTACAACGCGTTACCCGATCAGAAGCTTACGATGAACAACCCATGACGGAATTAAACTCTGAAGCAATTGACTTCATAGCTGCTTCAGAGCTCTTTTCAGAGTATAGGAATTTAAAGAAATCTGATCTTGAGACATTGAAAATACTGACCAAATATCAAGGGCGATATGTTCCTACCATAGGTGGAATCATTTTATTTGGTAATAATAGAGAGAAATATTTTCCAGATGCGTGGATACAGGCTGGACGTTTTAAAGAAAAAGATAAGCAACACATCATAGATTTCCAAGAAATCCACTCCTATCCAGCTATCGCTGTTAGCGAAGCCATTAGCTTCTTGCAAAAACATTTAATGCAAGCTATCGAAATTAGCGCCGCAAAAAGAAGTGAAAAATGGAGCGTTCCTATTATTGCTATTCGAGAAGCAGTGATTAACGCTGTTGCTCATGCAGATTATTCGCAACGAGGCTCGCCCATTCGGATAGCTATTTTTGATGACAGAATAGAAATCGAAAACCCTGGGTTAATCCCATTTAATCTTACGTTAGATGATTTGTATAGAGGAATTTCAAAATTAAGAAACCCGGTGATTGGGCGAGTTTTTCATGAGTTAAAACTCATTGAGCGTTGGGGCAGTGGCATTAGAAGAATCATTGAAGCATGTTCCGATGCTGGACTAGAAAAGCCTTTGTTTGAGGAACTTGGCATTCACTTTCGAGTAACAATATTTACGGAGAAAAAACATTCTTCATCCATTTCAAAGTTAGATAAGATAGATCAAGCTATTTTGGCATTATTAGAAAAAAACGAGGGGTTATCAACTCAGCAAATTGCGAACAAAATTAATCGCTCGGCAAGAGCCACTCGCTCGCGTCTAATTGAATTAGTTAAAAATGGACTGATTGTTGAAATAGGTACTGGGCCAAGAGATCCAAAGAAGAAATATTTTTTGGCTAAGTGACATTAAGAACCCCCTTCATCCTTGAAGGGAATTTCTCTCCATCAAACATTAACCTCTCTGCGGCTTCATCACCACCCGGTAAATCCACACACACAGCAACAGTGTCACAATCAAACTCAACAACCCGGCAAACGGCATATACGCATCCGGCATAATGCGTAAAGCATCGGAGCTTTGCTTGATAGCAAATGGAATCGCCAATATCACACCCATCAGCGATGCACCCGCCACTAAACCGCACGACAGCAGCAAGCCATGATGTTTATGAGATGCCACTTTGGCCTCATCTTCCGCACGACCACGATGATATAAACGATTAAGCCGTTGATTGATCAGATGAGACAACACACCACCGATGACAATCGGGGTAGAAGCATCTAAAGGAAGATAAATTCCTAAACCCACTGCTAACACCGGTAACCGCGTCCCACGCTTTTTCAGCATTTCATCAATCACAATACAAATAGCAGCAATTACCGCACCCGTCGCAATCATGCTCCATTCTAATTGATGGCTAAACACTCCCTTCGCCACCGCTGCCATCAGCCCTGCTTGAGGAGCCGCTAACATTTGTGCCGGATCCATATTTGGCCGTGGGAAAACACCACCAATGCCATAAGCGTTATAGAGCAATTGCAAGATAGGCGGAATAACAAATGCCGTCACGAGCACACCTAAAATCAACATCACTTGCTGCTTCCAAGGCGTCGCACCCACAATTTCACCGACTTTTAAATCTTGC
>SCTP01000096.1 GCA_004322325.1 Gammaproteobacteria bacterium
TCTAAAAAAAAATCTGTAGTAGAAGTCATGGGATCCCTCCAAAGAATTCCTTTTATATATTTTAACATTTTTTTATTTTAAGTAGTCTGTTGGTACTAAAAAACTTGGCGGGTCATGATCAGTTTTGATTATAATATAATCTATTGATAATAAACAATTTATTATAAATTAACTTAAATAATTCCCATTTTCGATCAATTTCAGTTATACTACTCAAAAGAGGAGCATTTTTTCTATGCCTTTAACTCATCCATTTTTAAAAACAACAAGATCAATCAAAGAATTTTCTTCTTCAACAGATAGGGTTTTACCCCCCCTTGAGCCTCAAAAAGCAGGGCAAGCTGTGATAAAAGGCCTTGAATACTTAAAAAAACGACTAGCATGGTCAGGGACAAAAATAGCCAACATTCTCCATTTACCTCCTAATACTGTTAATACCTGGCTTAAAAACGGCATTGTTCCCATCAAAGGCCCCGCCTTACATCCTGATGTGCAAGCTATTATTCACTTATTAGCCATTCATCGCAGCTTAGAAGCAATGTTCGAAAATCCAGCTCACCAGCGTGCGTGGCTATCCACTCTTCATCCGGAGTTGAATGTTATTCCTGAAAAATTAATGGGTAAATCCATTGAAGGATTAATTTTTATCCGTCAATATTTAGATTATTCTCGAGGAAGAGGCGCTTGATTGAACTTGTTCGTATTGTTGAATATCAGGCAGCTTTATCTAGTTATCGAGCCACTCAAAATGAAGAGCATGCTTTGCAACTTGAGCTATTGATTGAAACTACCAAACCAAAAAATCTTCTTGCTGCATGGCATCCGCTTATCGCAACACCCTTTCGATATAACCCACCTCACCCTCAAGCGCGATTCCGCCCGCCTTATGGTAAAAATATATTTTATGGCGCTTTCATTGAAGAAACTTCTCTTTATGAACATGCTTTTCATTTTATGAAACAACGCATGCATTTAAATATAAAAACAGAAACAGGAATAAGAACTTTATTTTTTGTCGATGCAGATAATACCCAATCAATACAAATAAAAAATGCTACGAACTGCACAGCTATTATGGATAAAAATGATTATACAGCTTCTCATCAATTTGTCCTATCCAACCCAAAGGCGACCTTTATCATCTACCCTTCTTGTAGAGATCCCTATCAACGAGAAAATGCTGCCATACTTAATATTCATTATTTAGGAAAAAATCCTAAATGGGAATCCTCTATTAAATTTTTCTATGACAATGTAAAAAAACAGATTACCTGGCTGGATTATCAGCTTCATATTCAATGGAACCAGGTAGTTTAAACGTAACTTTTACCGCATTATTTTTTTATCACGGCTTGAGTGTAATCATCAATAAAAGAAACAAATTCATCGACACATTCAGCTAATAAGAAATGATGCTTGCAAGGAAAGTGGCGAGATGTGAGATGGTTCTCAGCGAGAAATTCAAGCGTTTCTTTACACATGGAATCACCATAACAATAAATTTTATGCACAGATAATTCTGCATATTTTTTACCAGCGATATTTGTAAATTTTCCC
>SCTP01000008.1 GCA_004322325.1 Gammaproteobacteria bacterium
AGTTTCTATAATTCCATGCTACCCGGGGTGGTAGAAGAATTAACGCAAAAAGGATTAGCTGAAGTTAGCGACGATGCAATCGTTATTTTCTTAGAAGGCTTCATAGGGCAGAATGAAATGCCGATCCCGTTTATTATTCGCAAGAAAGACGGGGGGTATTTATATGCAACGACAGATTTAGCAGCAGCTAAATTTCGTATGGAAAAATTAGGTGCCACCCGTTTAATTTATTTGACTGACGCGAGACAAAAACAACATTTTGCGATGTTGTTCGCGACGGTACGCAAAGCAGGCTGGGCATCGGATGCCATTCGCATGGAGCATATTCCATTTGGTGCTATTTTGGGCAAAGACAATAAGCCGTTTAAGACACGCAGTGGTGAATCGATTAAATTAATTTCATTGCTACAAGAAGCTGAAAATCGCGCCATGGAGATTGCACGTGAGAAGAATCCTAATTTAACGCAAGAGCAGCTAGCGCAAATTGCACATGTGATTGGTATTGGTGCATTAAAATATGCTGATTTACGTGCCGACAAAATTAAAGACTATATTTTTGATTGGGACAAATTATTATCATTTGAAGGTAACACTGCACCTTATTTACAAAATGCTTATGTTCGTATAAAAGCTATTTTCCGCAAAGAAAAAATTGCATTTGATGAGATCCGCAATACGCCAATTAGTCTACATTCTGACATTGAGCATACCTTGGCAATTAAAATTTTAGAATTTCCGGACGTGGTTTATACAGTGGCGAACAGTTTAGCTTTGCATAGTTTATGTGATTATTTATATGAACTAGCCGCAACGTTTCATCGATTTTATGAGCATTGCCCGATTTTATCGCAAGAAGATAAGAGTATTCGTAACAGTCGGCTCTTGTTAGCAGATCTAACTGCTAGAACTTTACAGTTAGGGTTAGACTTGTTGGGGATTAAGACGTTAGAGCAGATGTAATTTAATCGCATCAATAAGCCTTTAGCAACCGATTTAATTTTCGAATGTCTTTTCTCCGTGCACGTAATAAATCATCGACTTTTCTCAAAGGATAAAGCATTTTCCATGCAATCGATTTATTAATGTTACGCAATTGATTTTCAAGTTGGTGAATTCGCTTTAATAATTTATCAACATAGCAATAAACAGAATAAATTTCTTCTAATTCATTTTTTATTTCCTGCCATGATGATAGAAAAGCTTCGTGTTCCGATGTTATTTCATCTTGAGCAAGTTGCATGCCTAACTGATAAACTTTCATGCAGAAATTTATAATTTGCTTGGGAGGTTGCAAATCAACTTTCCCATCGAAATGCTGTAAATTTTTATCCAGAAATTGGTTAGTATAAAAGTCTATTTCCAAATTTTTTGTAAGAGTAGGAATTGCTAAATGATTTTTGATACGCTCTAACTGCTCTTTAGGCTTCTGTAATAATAAATCATAACTCACTACCACATTTTTTTTACGAAGCGTTTCATCAATAGCAGGTATTACGTGGGCTATCCATAATAATAACCCTACTTCAATATCATGCCCTGTCACTCGATGGTAAGATTGTGCAACTGCCAATGGGTGCCTGAGCGAAATAATATAATGCTCTTTTATAGCTAATTCATCCAAAATAGATTGCCAGAATGGTAATAGCTTCACTGTACTAGGGTCTTTAAATGCCCAATAGCACGTATTGGCAAAACGTTGTTTGAGTAATTCAATAGCAAAATTTCGTATATATTGCAGTTGTTCGCTGAGTAGCTGATCACGATCTGGAGTTTCTATTCCATAAGGTGGAAAATTTAAACAACTAAAGATTTCTTTATGGATTTTGTAAACAATCTCATTATCTTCCCAAAAGCCTGTGGGATTCCATTTCTCTCTTCCTTTGGTTAACTTATCACCAAGCTCGATACCTAATGCTTTTAAACTCCGTGTAATAGCACTTGTTCCACTTCGAGCCATTCCTAAAACAATAAAAATATTTTTTTGCTCCATTTTATTCACCTGTTATCCCTCTTACTCTAATCATTCGTGCCAATTTTCAATTTTAATTCCAGAAATTCTTTTAAATTCACTACTATTATTCGTTACTAAAATCGCTTTTTCCGTTAAGGCATGACTTGCTATGAGCAAATCATTAGCACCAATCATATTACCATTACGCTTTAATTCTGCCCTTATTTCACCATAATAAAATGCACATTGATCAGTATAAGGCAAAACGTCAAGTCTGCTTAATAGTAAATTTAAGTTAATCTGACTTTGCTCTTTATATTGACTGTTAGCTACCCCATATTGCAATTCTGCCAACACAATAGAAGAAATAACAATTGTATGTTGCTTCTCAAGAACTGCCAGCTTTTTAAAATAGGACAGTGGCTTTTTCTTCATTAAATAAATACAAATGTTCGTATCAAGCATATATAACATTACAACTGTTCCCGTTCTTCTGGCAGAAAGTCCTCACGATCTTCCATAAATTCCGGCAAGGTAGCCATAGCATGATAAATTTCTAACCACGAATGACGAAGAGGTTGTAAAACAATAGCCTCTCCCATGTGCGAAATAGCTACCTCATCACCTTTTAAACGAAAGTTTTTAGGTAGCCTTACAGCCTGACTGCGGCCATTTTTAAACAATTTTGCGGTATGCATAATACCTCCAAAAGCCTTGATATATATTTTAAAGTATATACCAGCGAGAGTAAAAACGCAAAATCGCCTGCCGAAGCTCAACCCACCACCGTCACCGTCAATTTCCGATGATGACTACGCAACCGATGTTCCCACAAATAAATCCCCTGCCATCTTCCCAGCGCCATTTTCCCATCTGTAATTGGGATCATCAAAAAGCTCTGCGTCAACACCGTCCGCACATGCGAAGGCATATCATCAGGCCCTTCATCTGTGTGCTGATACAGCGGATCACCATCTGGCACTAAGCGCACCATAAAAGCTTCTAAATCACGCTGCACTAATTCATCTGCATTTTCACACACAATGAGCGAAGCACTCGTGTGATGCAGAAAGACATGGCACAAGCCCGTTGTCACATTCGCTTGCGCCACAAATTCAGCCACTTGGTCCGTAATATTGATGATCCCTCGTCCTGATGTTGAAAAACTAAAATGATACTGAGTTAGCATAGTTACTTTTTTATAAAGTTAAAGGTTTATAACTGATAATAATACCGTGAATGCGCATCGTGCTCTCTAATTGGTTCGCTAACGCATGCGCCGAAGCAAACTTCGCTTCAGGACCAACAAATACACGCGTGTTATTACCAAGTGAGGTCGAGACTTGTTGTATAAATGCACGATAACCACTTGCTCGTAGCTGGTTCACTAAACGCAAAGCATTCGTTTTATTTTTAAAGCTGCCAATTTGAATCACCCACGCCGGATTTTTTAAACTCGCTAAGCCATTATTGCTAATCGGGGCATGTGGAGAAACGCGTTTTTTGGGATTGTAAGAAGCAAAAACAGGCTTGGCTGCAGCTATTTTCTTTGCCGCTACTTTTGCATGCTTTACTTTTTTCACCGGCTCTTCTGCTGCAGCAACTACTTTCTTACTATCCTCTGCCTTAACCGGCAACGTCGGCACAGGAATAACGGCTGAGGCAACGGCTTGTTGCTGCTCTACCACTGGCTGCTGTGCGATAGGCGTGGGAGCAGTAGCAACGGGAGCAGACTGTTGGGCCACTGGTGTTGGTGTTGGCGCCACTACAGGAGCGGCAGGTGGCTGAGCGGGGTTAGCCGCCGCTACTTGCACGGCTTGATCAGGAAAAGGCGGCGCTTTCGTTACCGCTGCTTCAGTGGTTAATTCTTTCCCACTTTGGAACAACGGCAGCATGATAATAACTAATCCAACAACTACCAACATCCCTAATATTCTTTGCTTGGTTTTTCTTTCCATGTTTCACCTCTGTCATAAAGTTATTTTATCTTTTGCTTGGTTAACTTCGCTAAGAGCCGTGAAACTCCGTCACGTAACTCACTGCGATGCATAATCATATCAATTGCCCCGTGTTTTAACAAAAATTCGCTGCGTTGAAAACCTTCCGGCAATTTTTCTCGCACCGTTTGCTCAATCACACGCGGTCCTGCAAAACCAATTAACGCGTTAGGCTCCGCAATAATGATATCCCCTAACATCGCTAAACTCGCTGACACCCCACCCATAGTGGGATCCGTCAAGACGGATATATAAGGAATACCCCGTTCCGCTAATTGGGCTAATGCTGCGCTTACCTTAGCCATTTGCATGAGTGAAATCAATGCCTCTTGCATGCGCATTCCCCCACTCGCAGAAAAACAAATTAAGGGGATATGTAATTCCATACACGTGTTAGCCGCACGAACAAACCGCTCACCCGTCGCCGCCCCCATGGAACCGCCTATAAAACCAAATTCAAATGCCACAGCGACCACAGGTAAGCCACATAACTCCCCGCGCATGCCAATCAGGGCTTCTTTTTCACCGGTGTCCTTTTGGGCCGTCGCGAGCCGGTCTTTATACTTCTTTAAGTCACGGAATTTCAAGCGATCTTCCGGACCCACTTCAGCCGCAATCTCAACACCCGTCCCTGTATCTAAAAAGTACTCCAACCGCTTACGAGCAGTGAGGCGAATATGATAATCACACTTAGGACATATTTCTAAGTTGCGCTCTAATTCCGTGCGGTATAACACGGAACTGCAATTATCACACTTAGACCATAAACCTTCCGGAACGCCTTTCTTCGAACTCGCACCGGTTCGGATTCGGGATGGTAATAATTTTTTAAACCAGCTCATAGGGTTACCCTTTAATTGCAAGGTTTGGCATTATATCAAAAATAGCGGCGAGGATGGAGGGAAAATATACGGCTCTGGATAACGTACTTGGGTCAGATAAAGCCCATCCGCCGGCGCCGTTTCAGCCGCCGCCCGCCTATCTTTGGCTTCTAACACTTCCCGCATCCAGGACGGCTCTTTCAACCCGCTCCCTATTCTCATCAATACACCCGCAATATTGCGAACCATGTGATGTAAAAAAGCATTTGCCTCGATTTCCAAAACCACAAAATCGCCCCGACGCTCCACTTGGAACGCGATGACGTTACGCATAGGGGTCTTTGAGTTGCATTGCGAAGAGCGAAAAGAGTTAAAATTTTGCTCGCCAATTAAGTACTGACCTGCTTCTCGCATGCGTTCGATATCCAAGGGGTAATAATGCCAAGTCACGCGACCAGATAAGATGGCCGGACGAATCGGGGCATTGAAAATCACGTAACGATAGCGCCGAGCCATGGCAGTAAATCGGGCATGGAAACGATAATCCATACTTCGAGCCCAACGGACGACGATGGAGGGTGGTAAATGGGAGTTCGTCCCCCATAGCCAGGCATCGATATGGCGTTTGGCATGGGTGTCAAAATGGACGACTTGGCCCGTTGCATGGACACCAGCATCGGTACGGCCTGCACAAAAGAGGAAAACAGGCTCATTCGCCAC
>SCTP01000097.1 GCA_004322325.1 Gammaproteobacteria bacterium
AATCCATCCACATTAGGTGTATTCGAGCAAAAGATTCAAGAGATGGCTGCGATTATCCATCAAGCAGGTGGTTTACTTTATTACGATGGAGCGAACTTTAATGCCATTTTAGGCAAAGTTCGGCCGGGTGATATGGGATTTGATGTTGTCCATTTGAACTTGCACAAAACATTTGCCACGCCGCATGGTGGTGGTGGTCCCGGTTGTGGGCCGGTCGTCGCGAACGAGCGCTTAGTGCCTTATCTTCCCATTCCACGTGTAGTGAAAGAAGATGATCGATATCGTTGGTTAACAGAAAAAGATTGCCCACAAAGCATTGGCCGATTATCCGCTTTTATGGGCAATGCGGGCATCATTTTACGTGCTTACTTTTATGCGCGGTTGTTAGGTAAAGAAGGGTTACAGCGTGTTTCTGAATTTGCTGCGTTAAATGCTAATTATTTGTTGGCGCGGTTAAACGCAGCGGGCTTCACGTTAGCGTATCCTACACGACGAGCGAGTCATGAATTTATTATCACGTTTAAGCAAGAATCGAAGACATTAGGTGTGACAGCGTTAGATGTTGCTAAGCGTTTATTGGATTACGGATTTCACGCACCCACGATGTATTTTCCGTTGTTGGTTCCGGAATGTTTTCTGATTGAGCCGACAGAGACAGAAAGCAAGGAAGTGTTGGATGCGTTTGTGGAAGCGATGATTCAGATTATGGAAGAAGCGAAGAAAGATCCGACAATACTGAAAGAAGCACCTTATACGCTGCCGGTACGGCGGTTGGATGATGTGAAGGCGGCTAGGGAGTTGGATTTGAGGTATGAGGGGAAGTAGGTCTCCCTCACCCCCGGCCCCCTCTCCCGAGCCCTCTCCTGAGTTTTTGTCAGCGGGGGTGGCGGGAGAGGGGAGAGCTAGGCTTGGGCGTCATCTCAAGATTTGAGGTCTATTCGCAACATCACTGTCATTTGCATTTTTTTGCTGTCTCTCACCCTTTACCGCCGCTTAATAAGAACTCCCACTGCGCTAAAATTCTTCCCCACCCCAGCTTAAGAACTCAACCCCTCTCCCGCCCCCAGCGCTAAAAAATAATGCAGGCGTTTCACGGGAGAGGGGCTGGGGTGAGGGCCCCCTCAACACACAAAAGGAATCCCCATGAACCGCCTAACCAAATTCGCTCGCGAATTAAGACGCAAAAGCACCGATGCAGAAACCTTCTTATGGAAGCTATTGCGAAATCGGCGCTTAAAACAATACAAATTCAGAAGACAACACGTTATCCCACCTTACATTGTGGACTTCGCCTGCTTGCGCAAAAAATTAGTGGTAGAACTGGATGGTTGCCATCATGCTGACCCTAAAGTAAAACGCTATGACGAAAGACGCTCACGCTACTTGCGAGCACAAGGTTATGAAGTGATTCGATTCTGGAATTCCGTCGTATTCAGAAAAATAGAGGAAGTAATTGACGATATTATTCACGCTTTAGAAAAACGGTAAGTGATATTAGAAACTATCCTTCCATTTCCGCAATTCCGCAAAAACTTGCACGGGATCGCTTAACGGCTTTCCCGCCTGCTTCTCTACATTCTTCCTCACTTCTGTTGAATCGCAACGTAAAAATGGATTCGTTTCTTTTTCCTCTTGCATCACCGATGGCAGTGAAGGAAGCTGCTTCGATACTAATGCACTCACCCGCTCCATTCGTGCATCAATACGTTGGTTGGTAGGCTCTACTGCCTTTGCAAAGCGTAGATTATTCAGCGTGTATTCATGCCCGCAGTAAACTTTCGTTTCTGCTGGCAAGGCCGCTAGCTTCTGCAATGAATGATAAAGCTGCTCTGCTGTTCCTTCAAATAATCGGCCACAACCTGCTGCGAAAAGTGTATCGCCGCAAAATACCATTTCTGGTCCATAGTAAGCGATATGCCCTAATGTATGACCCGGAATATCCATTACGCGTAAAATTAATTCATCCGTTAATTCGACTTGATCACCTTCTTGTACATGATGGGTGACCCCTTCCGTTTTTTCTTTTTGTGAACCATAAACAGGAACGTCATAATGCTGTTTCAATTCCACTACGCCATGGCAATGATCCCAATGATGATGCGTCACGAGAATGCCAGCCAGCGCTAATTTTTGTTGAGTTAAAAATT
>SCTP01000098.1 GCA_004322325.1 Gammaproteobacteria bacterium
TAATGCGAGCCAGGCACTCATTGTCAATGGGTTATTGAATACCAGTAGTGGAGGAGGAACAGAACGCGGTACGTTAATAGTGGGTAGCGATGTTGTCCTTAATAAAACCCCTATCCTAGGAGAGGGAAATATTGTTTTACAAAGCACAGCATCTACTTCAGCGTCAACTGTTAGCAATACTTCCACCTTTAATAACTTATTAAGTATCATCGATTCACAAATGCTGCTTATGAACCCTTATCTTGCTACTAATCCTACTATTCACCAAGCGCTCTTTTCTATTATTTCCTCAGTACCACAAACGATGGGGCTAATGGGTGGTGAAAATACAGCATCAGAAAGGGTGCCGGGTACGCATGAGATGGATACTAACACGAATGTTGCTAATAGCAGAGCTTCTTTAACCCATCCTTACCAAAACATGATAAGAAGTATGAGGCAGATGTTAGCCAACGATTATTTTTCTTTTGATTGGTTTATCTGGGGCATGGCAGCAGCTTACTTCATGATGCAATACAGGCTGATGCGATTACGAATCTATCGTCAAGAAAAAATGATTCCACTTGATGTTAAATATCAATTAACACTTACTTTTAAGAATAGTAGACAAAATATACTTTTTGGCGCATTTAACATTCCTTTGGAAGCAGATATAGGTCGTATGATGCTTAAAACTAAATTGCAATTCTTTCCTTACAATAAAGATTCTCTCTTTGCTACCTATCAGCATGAAGCTGAACATATCCATAATTTTATGTTTAAATTAAATACGCCGGTGATTTATCCTCGCTACTTGTTATGGATAGCAACGCATTTATTACATTCACCGGCACTTACTCGCTATTCTTATGCAGGTATTTTTATGACGTATATGTCACTTTTTTCTCCACTGATATCATTAAATGGCTTCTGGGGAAATAAGACAATGGTGAAGAAAACAGTCTTTGAGCAAGAAATAATCGATTAAATTAATTTCAACTTTTCTAAATACTCTTCTTCCTCCGGCATTTCTCCACTTTGTTGCGCTGCCTGCATCACTTGCGCTAAACAAGTCATCATAGAGTGTTCCACTTCATGCGGTTGCGATGTTTGAATTAATTGCTGATAGAGCTGAGCAATTCCTGCTGGCCGATTGGTATGAATCTGTTCACGAATAGCAAGATGGAGACTCATGTGGAAAAAAGGATTTTCTTCCAAGGAGAATTCTTGATATTGATAAGCCTCCGGTTTTTCTAACAAAGCATGATACTCTGGATGCTGGATAATAATTTCCACCAACTGTGCTTCAACCGCTTCCAGCGGCAGTTTTTTCTGCCATTTTTGCCAAGCGATAAAAAATGCTTGTCGATAAGCTTCGCGATGATTGGAATACATTAGGTTTCTGCCATTGCTCTCGTTTTATCAGGATATTCACACAAATCACGAATAATACATTCTGGACAACGCGGTTTACGCGCCACACAAACATAGCGCCCGTGTAAAACTAGCCAATGATGAGCATCGTGTTTAAACTCATCGGGAATATTTTGCATTAATTGCTTCTCAACTTCCAATGGTGTCTTACCATGCGCTAACCCAATACGATTCGCTACTCGAAAAATATGCGTATCCACGGCGATCACCGGTTCGCCAAAGCAAGTGTTTAAGATGACATTCGCTGTCTTACGGCCTACACCCGGTAGCGATTCTAAGTCATCACGATGGCGCGGTACGTTGGAATGATAGCGTGCAATTAATATCCGGCAAGTGGTAATGATGTTTTTCGCTTTCGCTGTATATAACCCTATGGTTTTAATGTATTTTTTAAGCCCCACTTCTCCTAGCTTCAACAATTTTTCAGGGGTATTCGCTACTGGGAAAAGTTGCTCAGTTGCTTTATTGACCGATTTATCTGTCGCCTGAGCGGATAAAATCACGGCAATTAAGAGCTCAAAATGATTATGATATTGAAGCTCTGTCGTCGGATGAGGGTTGGCTTTGCGAAAGCGTAAAAAGATCTCGCGGATGGTTTTTGGGTTCATAAGCACTCAGGGCTGTTATCGGTGGGATAATCATAATATAATTCAGCGCAAATGAAATCAGGTAAGGTTTATTATGTCCCACAATCCGTATATCAGCGTCGTGATCCCTGTTCATAATGAGCAGGAAGTCCTTGAGGAATTATATAGCCGGTTAACCCGGGCTTTAGATAAGCTGGGTAAAACGTATGAAATTATTCTGACCAACGATGGCAGCACGGATAAATCCAGTCAAATGCTGCAAGAATTCCATCAACGTCGTCCTGAGCAAATTCGGGTAATTGAGTTTAACGGTAATTTTGGCCAGCATATGGCCATTATGGCAGCTTTTGAGCGCGTGCGCGGGCAGATTGTGATTACGATGGATGCCGATTTGCAAAATCCGCCGGAAGAAATCGGTAAGTTGGTCGACGCGATGGAGCGGGGTCACGATGTGGTGAATACGTATCGCCAGGATCGCCAGGATTCATGGTGGCGGCTGCAAGTGTCTAAATGGCATAACAAGCTACGCGCTTGGATGATGCCGAAGTTGAAAATGCAGGATGAAGGCTGCATGTTGCGGGCTTATAGCCGTCAGATTGTGGATTTAATGGCATCGACGGGTGAAAGTGCCACGTTTATTCCTGCCTTGGCCCTGACTTATGCTTCCAACCCCACTGAAGTCGGCGTGGCGCACGCGGAACGGCAGGCGGGGACGTCTAGTTATAATTTATATGCACTGATACGTTATAATTTTGACCTGGTGACGGGTTTTTCTGTGTTTCCCCTGCAAGTTTTTACCATGATTGGATTGCTGATTTCCCTGTGCAGTTTTGCCTTTGTGGTCTTTTTGGTATTACGTCGGTTAATCCATGGGCCAGAAGTGGAAGGGGTATTCACCTTATTCGCGATTATGTTCTTCCTGTGTGGGATTATTTTATTTGGATTAGGCATTGTGGGCGAATACGTGGGACGCATTTATCAAGAAGTGAGAAAGCGGCCTCGGTTTGTCGTGCGGCATGTATTGGAACAGCCAGCAGTTGAACCTGTCGAAGGAAAAATAATCAATGCAGAGGTTGCCTGAAGGACACCTGATTGCTGGTGTGGATGAAGCAGGACGTGGGCCGCTCGCAGGTCCGGTGATTGCAGCCGCAGTCATTTTAGATCCACGACAGCCTATTGACGGATTAGCGGATTCCAAGAAGCTTTCTGAAAAACAGCGCGAAAAGCTTTTTCACCTTATTCGCGAACGTGCGTTAGCGTGGTCTGCTGCGCGGGCAACGGTGGGAGAAATCGATCATATTAATATCCTTCAAGCCAGTCTTTTAGCCATGCAGCGAGCGGTTGTGCGGTTAAAAATTCAACCTCAACTGGCTTTAATCGACGGCAACCGCTGTCCTATTTTGCCGTGCCAAGCTCAAGCGATTATTCAGGGGGACGCCTTAGAGCCGTCCATCAGTGCTGCTTCAATCGTGGCAAAAGTGATACGCGATCGGATTATGTTGATGCTGGATAAAAAGTACCCGCATTATGGTTTAGCTAAGCATAAAGGTTATCCAACGGCACAGCATGTAGAAGCCATACGCCAACATGGCCCATGCCGCATCCATAGGCGTTCATTTGCGCCTGTTGCGGCATGTTTATAAAAGATTAGCCAATAGCGGGCTGAGAAAGCACGGCAGATTCATGAGAAACATCTTCGCCGCCATAAACGATAGTGAGATCATTCTTATCTTGCTTGGGTTGGGTGGAAGGAAGTTTCTTCCATATAGCACCTAAAGCAGCAGGTGGGACATCAGCAAAACTGCATGTGCTGACGAGGATGGTACTGACTAGCAGGATAATTTTTCTCATTTTTTCCTCCAGTTACAGAGTTTGCTTTCAAAATTAAGGATATTATACAAAAAATAAACAAAAGGGGGAAGGTTTTTTTTAAGTGAATGACTCGTTCATTAATTTATGTTTTAATACCCCCGCTTAGTTCACTAGGGGTGCCATGCGAATGTATGGCTGAGAGAGTCCCTTTGAACCTGACCAGGTTAGTGCCTGCGTAGGGAATGTGGATGAGATCTTCTATTCTATTTTTTTCCTGCGCTCTCCTGGCGATATTAAAAATTAAATAAGGGAGCGTTATATGCAAATTGAACACCATTTATGTCAACCATTATCGGGATCAAGAAAAGTTTATGTCCGCGGACAATTGCATCCTGCTATTTCTGTGCCCATGCGCGAAATTAATTTAACGAATGGCGAGTCTCTCACTGTTTACGATACGTCCGGTGTTTATACAGATTCTCAAGTGACAATTGATATCACCAAAGGATTACCTCCACTGCGTGCTGCATGGATATCAGCAAGAAATGATACGGAAAGTTATGAAGGAAAAGCTGCCGCTTTAAGTAAAGCGTCACCAGATTTGCAACGTACACCGAAACGTGCAAAATCAGGCAATGCGGTCACGCAAATGTATTATGCTAAACGCGGTATGATTACCGCTGAAATGGAATTTGCTGCGCTTCGTGAAAATCAACCACCTGAATTTATTCGCGATGAAATTGCTCGTGGTCGTGCTATTATTCCGGCGAATATTAATCATCCTGAATTAGAACCCATGATCATTGGCCGACATTTTCATGTGAAAGTGAATGGCAATATTGGTAATTCACCGGTGTGTTCTTCCGTGGAAGAAGAAGTGGAAAAGTTAATGTGGGC
>SCTP01000099.1 GCA_004322325.1 Gammaproteobacteria bacterium
TCTCGTAAGCAGCTTTCAATCCCTTTCGATATTTCTCGTAAGTCGCTTCACTGTCCCGACTATAAAGCGGATCAATTGCAATCAATCCTGCAGCAGGACCTTGTTTGGCAGATTTATTTTTTACGGCAAATGGTTTGGTGGGACAACCCTGTTGAATATAATAACTCGCAAAAGGACTAACACCTCTGACGCCTATTGCACCCACTTGCTCTGCCGCTTTCACCAGTGCTTCCATGTGTTCTTCAGGCATTCCATAACGACCATCCGAAAAAATTGCACTAGCGCCGATTATCATAGCAACACCCTCGTTTTTCTAAACTTATATTTTGAGTATAGACGAGGATAAATTTTTCGCAGGAAAGGAGAAATAACTGATTGTTATTAAAAGATTTAATTTTTTATACAGCGATGAAAACGTGACTTTTCATCACGTTTTCTTTCAGTGGGAAAATTCTATCTACGCATACACAGGAAAACGCTTGCACAACGCCGACACTTCTTCTTTAATCTGCGCAATCTTCGCTGTATTTTGTAGATCATCTAATATATCGCAAATCCAATTGGCTACTTGTTCACTTTCTTTTTCTTTAAACCCACGCGTCGTGATCGCCGGCGAACCAATACGTAAACCACTGGTGATAAAAGGGGATTGTGGATCATTCGGCACAGCGTTTTTATTCGTCGTGATATTCGCTTGACCTAATGCCGCTTCTGCCTCTTTACCCGTGATTTTTTTATCGATTAAATCAATCAGCATCAAATGATTATCTGTTCCACCACTGACAATTTTATAACCACGATCCATCACCACTTTCGCCATTGCACGTGCATTCTTGAGAATTTGCTGCTGATACGTTTTAAATTCCGGCTGCAACGCTTCCGCAAACGCCACCGCTTTGGCAGCAATCACGTGCATCAGCGGACCACCTTGGCCGCCAGGAAAAACAGCAGAATTAAGCTTTTTTTCCAGCTCCGGATTAGCTTTCGCCATAATCATCCCACCGCGCGGACCACGTAATGTTTTGTGCGTGGTCGTCGTCGTCACATCCGCAATTTTAACAGGAGAAGGATAAACACCCATCGCAATTAAGCCCGCCACATGAGCAATATCAGCCATCAGATATGCACCCACGCTATCCGCAATCGCACGAAAACGTTGCCAATCAACAATGCGTGAATAAGCAGAAAAACCCGTGACAATTAATTTGGGTTGATGTTCTTTCGCTAACCGCTCTGCTTCATCATAATCAATTTCACCGGTTTCCAGATTCAGACCATAAGCATAAAAACGATAAAGCTTACCCGAAAAATTCACCGGCGAACCGTGTGTTAAATGACCACCATGCGCAAGGTTCATTCCTAATACTACATCCCCTGGACTAATCATCGCGGCATAAGCAGCTGCATTCGCTTGCGAACCGGAATGGGGTTGCACGTTGACATAATCTGCATCAAATAATTTCTTCGCGCGCTCAATCGCTAATTTTTCTGCCACATCGACAAATTCACATCCGCCATAATAACGCTTGTCAGGATAACCTTCGGCATATTTATTCGTTAACACGGAACCTTGTACCGCTAATACATTGGGGCTCACGTAATTTTCAGAAGCAATTAATTCAATATGATCTTCTTGGCGTTGTGTTTCATTTTCGATCGCTTGCCAAATAGCAAGATCTGCTTGGCGTAATGGTTCGGATGGAAACATGGTCTTTCCTCTATTTTAATTCAGCGTTTTCTAATACGGTTTGGG
>SCTP01000009.1 GCA_004322325.1 Gammaproteobacteria bacterium
GCAAACTCAGTTTAAATATTTTTTCTGAATTACAAGCATTATTACCCAATCATCAGGGATTTTTCCGAGCAGCAGTTGATAATGTTTTTGGCATTGCCACGTTTGTAAAAAAGAAGTTCGACATTCTCGAAGAAGGCGTAATCAATATCCACGACAATCCCAATTACCCCGGCCGTGGCCCGACTCACTCCAGGTATTTACAATGGGTAAAATGCCGCGTTCAAAATAAACTCTATTCTATTTTGAACGTACACGGGCTATGGAATGGCATGGGTAAAACAGATACACCAGAAAGAATTGCTCAATCGCAGCGAATTAGACATTTTATGGATACGATTCATACTCCCAAAATACTTTGCGGCGATTTTAACTTACGACCTGATACAGAAAGCATGAAAATCATTGAACAGGGAATGAATAATCTCGTCCAACTTCATCGCGTTTGTTCTACACGGACAAGTTTGTATCCCAAAACAGAAAAATTTGCGGATTACATTCTTACGTCGCCTGACATTATGGTTAATACATTTGAAGTCTTAAAAGATGAAGTCTCCGACCACTCACCGCTATTACTCGACTTTGCCCTACCGGCAACGGTGAATAGCTGGGTTGAAGGACAAAAAATGAGCGCCGGCGAACCAGAGCGAGTCAGCTAGTCCCTACTACAATAGCTTCCTCTTTCGAGGTAAGATGCCCTCTAAGAATTTAGAGATAACAGGACCCTCATGGCCACTGCAAACAACATCGAACTGATCCCACTGCATGAATATGCAGAAAAAGCCTATCTCGATTACTCCATGTACGTCATCCTCGATCGCGCCTTGCCGCATATTGGTGACGGGTTAAAGCCTGTACAACGGCGCATTATTTACGCTATGTCCGAACTAGGCTTAAAATCGACCGCTAAATTCAAAAAATCCGCCCGCACCGTCGGTGATGTGCTCGGTAAATTTCACCCTCACGGGGATGCAGCTTGTTATGAAGCCCTGGTCTTAATGGCTCAACCCTTCTCTTACCGCCATCCGTTCATTGAAGGTCAAGGCAACTTCGGCTCCCCGGATGACCCTAAATCTTTCGCCGCCATGCGTTATACTGAATCGCGCTTATCCGCTTATGCCGATGTGATGCTGGCTGAACTCGAAGCCGGCACGGTCGACTGGGTTCCTAATTTCGATGGCACCTTGTACGAACCCGCTTTATTACCAGCGCGGCTACCCAACGTCTTACTCAATGGCACCACTGGTATCGCCGTCGGCATGGCCACCGATATCCCGCCGCATAACTTACGCGAAGTCGTGAACGCCCTTGTTCACCTTCTCGATGACCCTAAAGCGACTTTAGCTGATCTTTTCCATCACGTTCACGGCCCTGATTTCCCCACTGAAGCAGAAATCATTACCCCCAAAGCCGATATCAAAGAAATGTATCGTACCGGCAACGGCAGCATTCGCATGCGCGCGGTCTATACGCAAGAAAACGACGAAATCATCATCACCGCCTTACCCCATCAAGTCTCTGGCGCCAAAGTACTTGAGCAAATTGCACAGCAAATGCAAGATAAAAAACTACCCCTGGTCTCTGATTTACGCGATGAATCCGATCATGAAAACCCAACACGTTTAGTCATCATCCCACGCTCTAATCGCGTGGATATCGCAGCACTCATGGATCATCTCTTTGCCACCACCGATCTCGAACGCACGTATCGCGTCAATTTAAACATGATCGGTTTAAACGGCCGTCCTCAAGTCAAAAACTTGTTAACTATTTTAAATGAATGGCTAGACTACCGCAGCGCCACTGTCAAACGTCGTCTGCAATATCGTTTAGATTCGATCAATCATCGTCTTCATATTTTAGAAGGCTTGATGATTGTTTATCTAAACCTCGATGAAATCATTCGCATTATCCGCAAAGAAGACGAACCCAAACGCGTCTTAATGAAACGTTTTAAATTAAGCGAAGAACAAGTCGATGCGATTTTGGATACAAAATTACGTCACTTAGCACGCTTAGAAGAAATGCAAATTCGTAAAGAGCAAAGTGATTTAACCAAAGAGCGTGATGATATTGAAAAAACACTTGCTTCTTCGGCCAGGTTAAAAAAATTAATTCGCTCAGAATTAATCGCTTTAGCTGACAAACACGGTGATGATCGTCACTCACCGATTGTGGCTCGCAAAGAAGCACAGGCAATGAAAGAAACAGAAATATTGCCGACCGAAGCGATTACCGTTGTGTTATCCAATAAAGGCTGGGTTCGCGCAGCGAAAGGGCATGACATTGATCCGAATAGTTTAAGCTATAAAGCCGGTGATTCCTTTCAATCTGCCGCCATGGGTCGTAGTAATCAAGCGGTTATTTTCTTCGACACCACCGGTCGTGCTTATTCCCTACCAGCTCACACCCTTCCCTCTGCACGCGGCCAAGGTGAACCTTTAACAGGAAAATTAAATCCACCGCCGGGTGCGGAATTTATTAGCGCCCTTTTCGGTGAGCCAGAACAACTTTATGTCTTAGCTTCTGATGCGGGATATGGTTTTATGGTGAAGCTAGAAGAGCTGCAAGGCAAAAATCGTGCCGGCAAAGCCGTGTTATCCGTACCAACGGGTGCAAGATCTTTATTACCCAACCTTATCGCCAATACGGAAAGTGATTATCTTGCACTTGTTTCCAATATTGGCAACCTACTCATCTTCCCGCTCACTGAATTACCGCAATTAAGCAAAGGCAAAGGAAATAAGCTGATTAGCATTCCTAGCAATAAAGTATCAACGCGGGAAGAATATGTAGTTGATATTGCTGTTTTAAGCAAAGAGCATCATTTGCTGATTGTCGGCGATGGCAAACCTTTTGTGATGAAACCCACGGATTGGCAGCATTACTTAGGTGCACGTAGCCAGCGGGGACATAAATTACCGCGTGGGTGTCGAGGCGTGAAAGGATTAAAAATAGAAAAAATAAACTCAAAATAAAAGGGTCTATTTATGCAACCTAAAGGTTTTTTTTGTTCCCCAGTAAAACACGAGCATTTTGAAAAAATGAATATTTTCTGGGCTGTTGCTCTTTCCGTCTGTCTTCTTGTCACCACAGTTTGTTATTACTATCTTAAAAAACTGATCGACACACCAAAAGAGCCCCTTCCCAAAAAAAAATCTTCTTCACATAAAAACAATTTCATCGGGACGCATACTCAGCTTAATAAAAGAATACCTACCACCAGAAGAGCATCTACCGCTCCCGACAAAGAAATAGCAACTGTTTCTTGTGTTAAAGAAGATTTCAAAAAAATCACTAAGTTTGTCAATGACAATTTTAACAAAGACGACCCACATATCATTGAACGAAAATCAGCTTACCGTATTATCTAAACATTTTACGGCAACAATCCAACCATAACTCCTGCAACTCTTGAACGGTTTGCACCGGTTGATTGCTGCGAAAACGTTCTATCCATTGCTTGAGCATTAGATCAGAGGTTTCATGATACAGGTTAGATATCATTCTTAATTTTTCCAACCACTGATGAATTTGCTGCAAATTTTCTTCAGGATTAACACTCTTATTTTGGCCAAAAAGATGACCCAATTGTTCATTCGTTGTTTCAAAAAATAGTTGGTTTTGTTTCATCCATAATTCATACCAATTTTGATTCATGTCCTTCTCCTTTACTATAATCATTACTCAATAATGCCAGCGCACAAGAAATCGTACTTAAATGCGTATCATTAATATGACTCATCAATACAGGCACACGTCCACCTAACACGAGACCTGCATTACGTGCTTCAGCCAAATATTCCAATTGTTTCGCGAGAATATTGCCTGTTTCTAAATTCGGCACCACTAAAATATCTGCTTGTCCCGCAACGGCAGAAGCAATACCTTTTGCTTTTGCCACTTCTGCAGAAATCACATTATCAAACGTCAGCGGAGATCGGA
>SCTP01000100.1 GCA_004322325.1 Gammaproteobacteria bacterium
CTAAACATAACCCAATTAACCCGACATACGTCATCGTCAATGGCACCGCGCTCGTTGATTTCAACAATGTTCCTAACCCTGAGCTCACACTTGGAATAAGAAACACAAATGCACCGAATAAAGCATTCGCACTGCCCGTGGTTTTGGGAAATAAGGCCATACTGCGCGCAAAATAGTTAGGGAAAATAATACCGCCTACCAATAATATAATCAGTATCGGCACAACAACAGAATAAATTGTCATGGGCATAAAAATATTGATGAGCATGCTAATAACCGCCACAAGAAACATCACTAAAAGACTAATGCCCACTTTTTTCTGCAAGGGAAGATGAATAATAAAACGATTAATCATCGTCCCTACAAACCACGCTAACCCCGTCAGCAGCGCCACATGGCCAAACTCTACAGCAGAGTAATGCAACACCGTTTGAATTAAAAAAGGGCCGACAATGGAAAATAAAATAATCATCGAATAAAGAATGCCGTTAATCATCAACCCGATTAAAAAATCTTTGTTTTGTAGAATTTGCTTATAACGCGCAAGAATTTGCATGAGATGAAAAGGATGACGATGAATACTTGTTTCTGGCAAATAGAAAGCAATTAATGTAAATGAGAGTAAGCAATAAATTCCGAGAAAATAAAAATTAGCTTGCCAGTCAAAATAATGTTGTAAATAACCTCCTATCGCCGGTGCAATAATCGGGCCAATCGACCAGGCCATGGTCATATAATTCGCCATTTTGTAATAGGCAGGACCTTGAAATAAATCCGATACCACTGCTCGCATGGGAACAGCAATAATGGCCACTAACATGCCTTGAACTAGCCGCAATACAATTAATTGATTAATCGTTTGAGCAAAAGGGATAGAGAAGGTCGCAATAATAAATAAACACATGGCAATTAAAAATGGCTGACGACGACCAAAACTATCTGAAATCCCACCAGCAAATAATTGCATGACGCCCATGCCCAGCATGTAGGCTGAGATGGTCAGTTGGACTAATGCTTTTTCTGCTCCAAAGTAATGACTTACCGCCGGCAGCGAAGGAACGTAAATATCAATTGCCAAACCTGATAGGGGCAAGATAAGAAATACAATAAAAGCCAGGAAATTTTTATTCATTAGACATTTTCCTCGTGGTTTACTATAATATAATTATGTTTCTTATAATAAACAACTAACCCATGAAAAGCAAGCCATTTGTTTCATATATTAAACGAGCATTCTCATGACATATTTTGCTGAGCGGCTAAAAAAGCTGCGAACCCAGTTGGGCTTATCGATGCAAGCGCTGGCTGACCAGGCGAGTGTGAGTAAGTCGATGATTTGTAAGATAGAAAATGATGAAGTGCAGCCGACTATCGATGTAGCAGCACGGCTTGCTAGGGCGCTGGGCCAAACTTTATCGGAGATGCTGCATACGCCTCAGGCAGCACAAGTGATGTTTTTATCAAAAGATGAACAGGCGGTGTGGGAAGATGCGCAGCAGGTCAAAAGGCGTAATATTTCACCTATTTTTGAAGGGCTGAAAATCGAATGGCTGCAAGTGGAATTGCCTCCGCATACCTCTACCTTGATGATGAAACACATGACAGAGCAAAAAACAGAAAAGTTTATTTTAGTGACGAAAGGAACGTTAAACGTTAAAGTGGGCGAAGAAACTTTTCACTTAAAAAAAGGTGATAGCTTATATTTCGATACCGGAGCGCATGAGTTTTTTAATCCGGGAAAAGAAACAGCGGAGTATTATGCGGTGCTTAATCATGGGAAAAGTTAGAAAGTACACTGTCATCCCGAGCAAAGCGAGGGATCTCCTAAATAGGAGGGGATCCTTCGTCGCAAAAAACGCTCCTCTGGATGACACTATTTACTGAAGGTTGAATAGTCAGCATTTGTCTTACCCCTGATACCTCGTCAACGCCGTCGCAATTTTATCTTCCAGCGCCTTATATTTCCACCCCATTCCTCTATTACCATTAATCATAATCACAAATGCTAGCGTTTCTTTATCAGCACTCGTTGCATAACCCGCTAAACTCGCCACACCCGTGTCAGACATCGTCCCCGTTTTAGCTCGCACTTTACGCGCAATATTCCACATGCGACGTTTTAATGTGCCATCAACACCAGCAATCGGTAAGGCCGTAATAAATTCATAACTCGTAGCATAATGATGGTAAGCAAAATCTAACACTTGCATCATCTGGGCAGAAGTCGCGAGATTATCAGGTGATAATCCCGAACCATCTAAAATCCGCATATTAGCCGTATTGATACCTGCTCGGTTAGATAAAATTTGCGCGACGGCATAACCACCATTCTGCCAACTGCCAGGTTGATGCGTATACAATTGCCCCATTTTCTTAAATAACGCCCCTGCGATAACATTATCAGATTTTTTTAGCATTTCATTGATAATAAATCGCAATGGCTTCGAGGTATGCGCTCCTACTAATGATAAATTATCTGGCGCAGAGCCAAACGTCACACTGCCAAAGACATTCACGGATAAACGATTTAGTAGATTTTTAACTAATTCACGATCATATTCCGGCACATCTGCTACGACATAACTGACCCCCCAAGCATAACGCCCTTTTGGCATACAACCATCAATGGCAATAACACTCGTGGGATCTGCCGATAAACGAACAGAACAAGACCGCGTACCGTTAGCACGGGTCGTGACAGAGTTTTTAATCACTGGATAAAAATACTTGGACGAGGTCACCACTTGCGCAGGACGGCCTGTTACGTGAGAAGGGGTTACCTGAAACGGTAAACAATTTTTATTAACGATACCCGCACTGATCGGCGCCCCGTAACAAGATACCTTATCTTTTCCGACCCAACCTGGACCGTAAAAACTTTGATCATACGCCGTATTATCAATATAAACATTACCAGCAATCGCTTGAATTTGATGGGTTCTTAAGGAAAGCATTAAATCCACTAAATCATCATACGTCAGGGTGGGATCCCCACTCAGGACTATATATAAGTTGCCTTGCAAGATACCATTTTTCACTCCCTTCGCATCGGTTAATAGCTGCGTAGAAAAACGGTATTCAGGGCCCAAAAACAACAACGCCGCTTCCGCCGTGAAAATTTTCATGGTGCTAGCCGGTGTTAGGGGCTGAGAAATGTTACGCGCATAAAGCGAATCGCCGCTCTGCATCGACTTCACATAAATGGCGATATCGGCATCGAGATTGCTTGATCGAACCAAATTATTAATCTGATCCGCTAATTGCGACGCACCATACGTCACCGTCGGAGCTGATTGAGAACGGGAACGAGCAGGGGAGGAATGTTTACGATTCTTGGCGATAGCTGTGTTATTAATACAAATCACCATCCAAATACTGACTAATAAATACACTAATCTCATTTTTTACCCTCATCCCGACATGCCAACTTTTCATTTCGCGACCGCGATCGACTTATGCTATACTTTGCTCTCCCAGGAGGTTTCAAATGATAAACATCAAACAAATCCTAGGTTTAACCTATTATACAAGCGAATTAGATCAATTTCTTGCTGATTTTGACAAAACCCACCCCAAATTATCCGCCTCCCAACGGAAAGAGAAAGAAAAATATGCTCGTATCTATCGATTACGCGATAATCCCGTGGCGCAAGAAGGGAAAGAATTTTCACTCTGGGATAATTTTTAAGGTTCACCATCATGCAGCGACTGCTTAACCAACTCGCTCCTTTTATTCTCTTCGGCATTGCCATTGTCGCTTTTGTCTTCGGTATTATGCTATTGGCCTACCTATTTTTCTTTGGCGCCCTCATTGGGTTAATCCTGTTTATGATAAGCTGGATTCGAAACCGCTTTTTTCCGCCCAAAGGTGTTGCCAAACAAGTGAAATCGGGAAGGATTATTGACTCGGACGATTGGAAAAAATTATGAGGATTTATCATGCCGCTTACATGGAAAGAGCAGCTGCAAAATAAACTGATACAGCAATACGGCAATAAAAAAGGATTAGCACTCAGTCAGAAATATGAAAAAGCCTTTCCAGCAGGTTATAGTGATGAGTATTCCATCGAGATGGCGGTTAATGATATCGCTTATCTAGAGCAGCTATCGCCTGGCAACCCTTTAATGATTCTTTTTTACTTCGCTCCTGAAAAAGAACATCCTCTTCATTTGCGTTTATTCCAATGGCAGCATCCTATTCCTTTGTCTGATGTCTTGCCCATGTTAGAAAATTTGGATTTGCGGACCTATAACGAGCGTCCCAATAAAATCACCCTCGATCAGGAAAAGACCATTTGGATTAGCGATTTTGCTGTTGTCTATACCAAAGCCACCTTTGATTTAGAGGAGGTGAAATCCTTATTTCAAGAAGCTTTTATCAGCATTTACCAAGGCTTATCTGAAAACGATGGTTTTAATAAACTCATCTTAGGCGCCTCGCTTTCCTGGCGCGAAGTAAGCATTCTACGAGCGTATACCAAATATTTACGTCAAGCGAAATTCCGTTTTAGCCAAGCTTATATTGAAAAAACATTAGCTAATAATGCAACCACCGCGAAAGACTTAGTCAATCTTTTTCTGACTCGCTTTGATCCAGCCAAAGCAGCCAAGTCCAAATCTCAAGCGGAACAAATCGAGCAGCGCATCTTACAAGCCTTAGAAGCCATTACCAGTCTGGATGAAGATTCCATCATTCGCCACTTACTGGCCATGATTAAAGCCACGATGCGCACGAATTACTTTCAAACCACGGAAGAAGGGCATTTTAAAGATTATTTTTCTTTCAAATTATTGTCTCATGCCATCCCCGAACTACCCTTGCCTATTCCACTTTACGAGATCTTTGTCTACTCACCGCGCTTTGAAGCGATTCATCTGCGCAATACCAAAGTGGCGCGTGGTGGTATTCGTTGGTCAGACCGTTTAGAAGATTTTCGAACCGAAATTTTAGGTTTGATGAAAGCGCAAACCGTTAAAAATGCCATTATTGTTCCCTCGGGAGCAAAAGGAGGATTTGTTTTAAAAATGGTGCCTCCACAGGCGACGCGTGAAGTCGTGCAAATGGAAGTGATTCATTGTTACAAAGAATTTATTTCTGGCTTGTTGGATCTTACTGACAATATTAAAGAAACAGAATGCATACGACCACCGAAAGTGGTTTGTTATGATGATCCTGATACCTACCTCGTGGTAGCAGCTGATAAAGGCACCGCCACTTTTTCTGATATCGCCAACAGTATCGCGAAAAGTTATCAATTTTGGCTCGATGATGCCTTCGCTTCAGGCGGATCCACCGGTTATGATCATAAAAAAATCGGCATTACGGCGCGTGGTGCGTGGGAATCCATCAAACGCCATTTTCGCGAGTTAGATATTGATATTCACAAAACGGATATTCGTGTAGTTGGCATTGGTGATATGAGTGGCGACGTGTTTGGCAATGGCATGATGTATACTAAGCACATCAAACTTGTTGGTGCTTTCGATCATCGTGATATTTTTATTGATCCTGATCCGGATCCAGAAACTTCTTTTTATGAACGTGTACGTTTGTTTAATTTACCTACTTCTTCCTGGCAAGACTATAATTCCAAATTAATTTCGAAAGGCGGCGGGGTTTTTAAACGTAGCAATAAATCCATCACATTGACACCGCAAATGAAGCAACTGCTAGGTGTACATGACAACGCCATGACGCCGCATGATCTTATTCGTGCCTTGTTAAAAGCACCGGTGGATTTATTATTTAATGGCGGCATTGGCACGTATGTTAAAGCGCGTCATGAAAGTCATGTCGATGTGGGTGATCGCACCAATGATTATTGCCGCGTTAATGGCGATGAACTGCAATGCAAAGTGGTGGGTGAGGGAGGCAATTTAGGTTTCACGCAATTAGGCCGGGTGGAATATGCGTTAAAAGGCGGCCTGATTAATACGGATTTTATTGACAATTCAGCCGGCGTGGATTGTTCCGATCATGAAGTAAATTTAAAGATTTTATTGAATGAAGAAGTGCATAAAAAAGTCTTATCGGAGAAAAAACGTAACGAACTATTAGCCTCCGTGACCAATGAAGTCGCTGCCTTAGTGTTAAGTGATAATTATCATCAAGCCTTGGTGATGAGTTTTTCTGCTTATCATGCGAAAAAAAATATTGGGCTGCATGCTAATTATATTAAAGACCTTGAAATGCAAGGCATTTTAAATCGGCAAGTGGAATTTTTTCCGGATGATAAAACATTATTGGAGCGAAAAGCCGCTGGCGAGGGCTTAACACGGCCAGAATTAGCGATTTTATTGGCTTATACGAAGATTTACATTAAACATGAAATTTTAAAAACTGACCTGCCAGAAGATGATTATTTAAACCAAATCATTGAAACAGCCTTTCCGCCAGCGATTAAGAAAAAATATAAAAACGCGATGTATCATCATCGCTTGCGCCGAGATATTATTGCGACACAGTTAAGTAATAAAGTCGTTAATGAAATGGGCATTACGTTTGTTTATCGTTTACAAACGGAAACAGGGGCGTTAATCGATGAAATTATTCGCGCTTACACGATTGCCTCAAACATTTTTAACACGCGCGAATTAGAAGTGCTGATTGAATCATTAGATTTTAAACTTCCGCTTCCTGAACAATATGATATGTTATTCAACATTCGCAATCTGATTAATTTAGCCACTCGTTGGTTTTTACATGGCAATCATCTTAAAGGCAATTTAGAAGATTTAATCAAACTTTATTCCACACAAATTAGAGAATTAGAGCCCATGATTCCTGATTTAATGGGTGGATTAACGAAACAATATTTAGCTTCGCTCACGGAACGTTTTTTAAAAATAGGTCTGCCAAAAGAAATCGCGCGACGTATTGCGACGTATCGTGCTATTTACACTTCGTTGAATATTATTGATGTGGCGACGCAGCATAAATTTGATTTGGTTAAAACAGCGCGCGTTTATTTTTCGGCAGGTGAGCGGGTTAACTTATTATGGTTTCGGGATCAAATTACGAATGATTCACGGGAAGGACATTGGAACACACTGGCACGCTTGACGCTGCGGGATGAGTTAGATATTTCGCAGCGAATTTTGACAACGGCCGTCATGAATCATGATAAGAAAGAGGCGGATGCGGAAAGGTTAATTGAGAAGTGGGTGACGGCTAATCAACGCTCGTTGGATCGTTGGGATAAGCTACTGGCGATGCTGCATGCAAGTTCGAATGTGGAATATACGATGTTTTTTATCGCAATTCGGGAATTGCTGGGGTTGATTGTGGCGAGTCAGTGAAATCCTATTTTAGTTAAGAGCAATTTTAAATCTTTGTCTACATTTGCAACACGCAACAAATCATCTAATGAAAATTTAGACATAAGCGTCCTCGCATCAATAGGCTTTTGATAATCGTGCCATTCTTTGCATAAATCTCTATGAGCGGTATTTGCATTTGGCCGCAAATGTTGTTTTCCTGGTAACAGACGTAAAAATAATCCTTCCTGATTTGGTGTTTGTAGACAAATATCAATTTTGTTTTTTTGTGCTTCTGCACGTAGTTGCTCAAGCGACCAGCCATCATCTTTCTCTGCACGATCTGCATCAACTAATAAAATTGAAGCTTCAGCTTTATATCTTTCCTTACGTGAGCGATAACGGATTGCTCTTTCAAGCATCGTTTTATATCCACCACCTTTTAAAATTTCGCAATCTAGATGTACATGCAATCCTTGCTGAGAAGACAGCTGTTGTATAAATTTTATAAAAGACTGCTCACCTTCACCCTCAACAGCAATGAAAATCCTCTTACGCTGTAAAATTATTTTTCTTGTCATCTTTTCTTACCCAATATGAGGTACTGCACCCAACTCACCAGCCAAATATTTCTTCATCAAACTAGGTTCACGTCTTAATCCTTTAATATCCCGAGCTCCATACACATGAGTAGATTCACCACATAATTTTTCTGTAAAAAATATTTGCTCCTTTTCCAAATCATCCAATAAGGCTGGATTATGTGCAGTGAAAAGCAATTGCGCTCCATAATGATTCCGATCAGAATCATTAAACCATCGTAAAAGCTCAGGTAATAATAATGGATGTAAATCTGTGTCTATTTCGTCTATGACAGCAATGCTACCTGTCTTTAAGGCATAATGTAATCGTAAAAATATCTCAATAAAACGTCGAGTACCAGCTGACTCTTCTTGGAGAAAGATGAAATCATCAAGTCCTATGTGCGTAAATTTAGCAAATAAGCCTTGGTTACCTTGCTCAATCGTCATACCTTCAAGCCCAACATCGAACCGTCTTAATTCTTTATTTAGCTGTTCAAGGCAGCCTTTATCATTAGCATACGCTAAAAGCCATTGGTTAGGGCTTTGTTGGATTTTATCAAAGCCAATACTATTAGTTTGAATGTCGCTCACCAATTTACAAAGATGAATAGATGGCTGATGATTCAACTTTGCCAAAGTACTTATTACACTGGCATCAGGCCGAATACTTTCTTTGCGAGGATCATTATTCGAAATACTAAAATCACTCCCAAAATGGAATACCTGCTCTTGTCGTTCAAATAAAGATCGAAATTTTCCTTTAGGTGCATAAAATAATGCCTCATAAGAAATAGTCTTATGCAAGAAATTATCTGGATGATGTAATACATGTAATTCATAACGAAATTTTGCTGTTGGCAGGTTTAAAGCTAATTGACTGTCAAACTCGATGCAAATTTTAGTTGGTTTTTTTGCCCAATTTCTCTGCCTATAGGGTTGGAAAAATGAACTAATACCAGGTGCTTGCCAATCGAAGCTAGCGATAGCAAATAAAGCTGTAGAAACAATAGCACGTAAAATAGTAGATTTACCTGAAGCATTAGCCCCAAAAATCCCTACAACGCTTGGTAAGCGAATATCCTTATCCGAAGGAGAAGAGATAAAACAAGGTAGATCGGGAGCATTAAGCGGCACAGGCAAAATAAGTTCTTGCTGCTCAGCAATGGAAAAAAAGTTTTCAATCGAAATTTTATATAGCATAAAGTTTGAATTTTTTATGTTAAAGTTGATATTTAATTATATTAATAATTATATTAAATAGCAACTTTAACATAAAAACGTCAAATTTATCATATTCTTGGTCTATGATCAGGAGAAGAAAATACTAGAAGCTGCCTCACCAATGACGAAGCACTATCTACACACTTAAAACGGTCGCCTTTACGGTTTGCTTTTTTAGGAACCCACAAATTAATAAATCAGTTTAAAAGAGATTGATCGACTGGTGACAACAATAATTTTTTTCTCGCATAACCTAGAATCTTTATATGGAATTATCCAACTCAACCCACACACCCTTACCAAGCTCCAAGGCATTTTTATAAACCATAGAGCAAGCAACAAGATCCTGGAAAGCAAGACCTACATTTCCAAAAATAGTAATCTGTTTCGGTGAAGTACGACCAATTTTACCAGCTATCACTTCGCCTATTTCTAAAAAATTTTGCTTAGAATTAAGCAAATCATTTTTATAAGCAACATTAAGCGCACCATCAGTAAGAGCGAGATCTCTATCATCTAGAACAACTAAGTTTTGATTGATAACCTCTGCATCAAGCTCAACTTTTCCTGCCTGATCCGCCCCGAAGGCATTAATATGCAACCCAGGACGAAGCATGTCAGCAGTAACAATTGGCGTTTTACTTTGTGTTGTAAAAATGACAACATCACTTCTACGAATAGCATCTTTTGCAGAAGCAGCAGTATCAGTAGAAACTTTTAATTCATTTGAAAGTTTTTCAGATAATTTTTTTGATTGCGACTCAATAACATCATAAATGCAAATATGATTAACTCTTTCAATAGCATGTAAAGCTTTTATTTGCCATTCAGCTTGCACACCCGCCCCAATTAATGCAATCTTTTTAGCATCAGGATTTGCTAAATATTCTACACCTATAGCACCAGCTGCTCCGGTTCGCATAGCAGTAATTAATCCAGAATCCATTACTGATAATAACTGGCCATTTTTTTGATCTATCAAAAGAATTGTTCCCATCAAAAAAGG
>SCTP01000101.1 GCA_004322325.1 Gammaproteobacteria bacterium
TAATGCAATGAGGATCATGAGCCCAATGAGGATGGAGTGATAAGAATTGCGATAAAAAGCATTGGCCATAGACCTTTCACCTGTTTATTGAGCTGGCGGCATCGCCAAAATCCGTCCTTCCGTGGTATTCGCATAATATTCTGGTGCCGGATGGTTTAATACCAGGTAAATCACCGCGGCGATTAATAAGAACATAAGAAAAAAAGAGACCATTAACCAGCGTAATAAGCGATGAAATTGAATACGATAAAAGTCACTTTGTAATCGAGCGATATCTTGCCGTGGAGCGATCATGACCTATACTCCGTCACACATATAATTTCTCTAAAGTAATTTCGATACGATAATTATCACTATCCCAATTAGACGTATCCGCTGTTACAAAATGGGTACTGCCTGCACCTTCTGCATATAAAACACGAGCATCCACGCCGCTCGCGAGCAAGGCTTTTGCGATACAATCCGCTTCGTCTTTGGATAAGGCGGTATTCACTTCTTCGTTACTGCCGCTACCCGTGTACACGGCGACTTTCACCAACATCTTCGTGTACTGATTGATGTATTGAGCAATCATATCAAAAGTAGAATACGATTGTGGTTTGATAGAAGCCGTCATGGGGTCAAAAATACGTGCTGAGGGAATAACGATGAGGATTTGATCACCGAGCATGACGACATTCACACCCCGGTTTTCCAATCGATCTCGCAAGGTGGTATTCGCATCAATATAACTGCCATAAGCCGCTCCCGCGATGATCCCTGCCGCTGCACCGGGAATCACACCAATGCTACCCGTGTACAACGCACCCACTGTCGCACCTGCCGCGCCGCCTAAGAGGGCACCTTTGGTGGTTTGCGTCGAATTTTGATACGCATCGGCAATATCATGTTCACCCAGCTGATCACCCAGATTTTTAGCATTTTGCACCCCCATATCCACATTGGAAGAGGCTTCGCGCGAAACATTGGAGGATGCGCAGGCAGAAAGAAACAGGTAAGCAATCAATAATAGCAACATTCGCACTATGAGGAGCCCTCTTCCTGAGCCTTGTTCTTAAGAGAGGTTACATAATCACATACCTCATTGGCAAGCGTGATGACTTCCTCGGTGGGTAAAAAGATGCCTTCGGTGGCAGGTGGGTAATCGGTGGCCAGCGCCATGTCTTTGATAATTTCACTTGTCATCGGCCCGGCTTGAGAAGCAGATCGACCCATCAGTCTTTCGAGTAACTCAATTTTATCTTTGGCAATCGACTTATTAATTAAAGGCGCACTGAATTTACTAAACTGAGCTGCTCCTACCAATACTTTCACGGGCTCAGGCAGCGATACTTTGCTGAAAATATTTATTCGCCCGTCATTCCATTCTTCTTCCTCTTCTTCCACTTCCTCTTCACTCACCGCTTGGTGACGGTTATGGAAGGCGAGCAAGGCAGCCAATGCGCGCTCAATGGGGTTGTTTTCAGGCTGAGCAGTGAGAGAATCGGAAACGATTTGAATTTCTTCCCCTTCCTCTGGGATGGTAAGGGCAACCTCGCCACTCAATAATACGTCATCAAGACGTTCGAGGCGTTCTTCTAAATCAATTAAGGCTCTCCCTAGTGGCGGCTCCACTTTCAAAAATTGATTCAAGCGCATTTTCTCAACCGCCGTGGGGTTAGCAAAAAACATGCGAGCTCGAATAATACGTGATTTAAAAAAGATATGCGCTTCCCCTTCGCGTTGATCTTTTAAGTCTTGCAAATCAATACGCTGACGTTTTTCAGACGAAGCGCTGCGGCTATCCATGTAATTATCTAACAAGCTCCCCGCGTTGGTTTGGAATGAATCTACTTTGGTGACATACGATTCACCTGCGGTTTTTTGGAAGAAGTCCCACGTTTCCAAGGGGTCTTCTAGTTTCATACAAATTTTGATGTTGGTATTTGCACCGATGGAGAGCGCTTCTTCTTTTGATGCTTTTTGGAAAGCAGGTAAGTCTTGTCCAGCAAAAATAACCGAGAAGCCGAGCGAACGTGCTTGTGCTGGCACGACGGCAAATCCTTTTACGGCGTAATAACCGTATTCGTCTAAAATGCACATGTAAGGCGTAAGAGCGTAAGTTGGTTTACGTGTGATGACTTCGCGGTATGTTCCTTCTACTGATTCGCCTAAACCCGCTGCCATCATGGCTTTTAATGAAGCAATAATGACTTTACCTAAGATACTTAATTCATCCGGCGATTTTTCCAAGGCTGGCAATAATACCACTAGCACACGACGGTTTAAGACGACATCTTTTAAATCCACTTCTGCCAGGTTACTGCGAATGATGTAACCATACGTATCAGCTAACGAGCCGAATACACGGGTTAATTGCATGGTGATAAAGCCATGTTGTTCTAACACAGTTGAACCTTGTTTACCTTTCTTTGAAGGATCATAACCGGGTAAAGTTTTAAGATAATTTCTGACGGGGTCTAAAACAATTTCAGGTGTATCCGCCAAACTCACCGGTTCTTGATTGTCACGTGGAAACATTTTATCGACACCAATCGCTTCAAGGCGGGCAAGGTCGAAATAATTACGAATGGCATTTGCGTCCAATAAAATTTTACCTTTGTCGCGCATGTACACCAGCACTTTCATGATGGCTTGCACGAAGACAATGGCACGGCCTTTCCACATATCGCCATCTGCACTTTGGGCACCGGAATCCATCAAGCTGACGACTAATTCGGACAACATACTGGATGAACCGTTACAAAAAGGGTTCATGGTATTGGATAAACGTTTCTCTTGCGCGCCGATGATATCTTTGGCACCCGTCATGAAGTTAATCAGCAGTAAATCATCTTCACGACCCATGCTGCGACACATGGAAAAGACTTTGGCAAAGAGAGAGGTATCGCCTTTCCCATCGACATAAAGAAAACCGCTGCCTTGAACGAGCGCATTAAACGACAACGATACCAACGCTTCGGTTTTACCACTACCGGTTGAACCGAAAATTAACACGTGTGTACGCATGTCTTCATTATTAAACCAGAGCTCATCGCTATTAGAGCGGCGATTACCAAAGAAACTAATACCGCGCGCTTTTCTTGGCTTATCTGATCCTGGCAACGGGTCGTTGTAGTCGTAAGCTTGCGAGCGTTGCGGCATGCGGAAGGGTAATTTGGTTTTTCGTGTATAAGCGT
Organism: Gammaproteobacteria bacterium; assembly: GCA_004322325.1. Taxonomy (GTDB): domain Bacteria; phylum Pseudomonadota; class Gammaproteobacteria; order DSM-16500; family DSM-16500; genus Aquicella. The sequence goes on from SCTP01000101.1 coordinate 3,180, forward strand.
ACACGAAAACAAAAAAGCCAATGACCGTAATCAACTCCGTCACAGCAGGAAAGAAAAAGGCAGACATCGCAAAGCCAAACATTAAACACGCGCTGTTGACCGGGTCTTTGAAAAAATCAACAATCTTCATCTCCAGCGTGCGCGTATCGCGCAGCAAGAGCTGGGGCTGAAGTTCATGTTGTTCTTCTAAACCACGTAGTCTCATGTTTCATTCACCTCTAGGTATCATCTGGTCGATAAACCACTTCTTTCAAGGCAATTTCTAATGCTTTAGTTGCTTCTTCTACCACGGGCACCAACAATTTTCGTCCCGCTTCTTTCTCGGCTAACCAATGGGCAAAAATACCGCTTACTTCGGCAAACGGGGTTTGTCTTCCCACCGTGTTTAAGGTATACCAAAGCCGTCGATCGAGTGGTTTCAGCCATAAGAAATCAGCTGAAGCCTGCACACCATCCGCACGCGCCGCTTCCAACATGGCCGCCATGACGGTCAAGACATACGCATGGGAATGAATTATCTGTTGCACGAGTTTGGTTTTCTCATGTTTTTTGATGAGCTCATTGGCGCCAGAGATATTAAGCTTGGTCGCCGCCGAGACATTTAAAGTGTAAAGAAGCTCAGCCGCGGCTGACGTATCAGCATTAATACGCGCTGCAAAAACAGCAAACAAGGCTCTCGTATGCGGCGGCAACTTATCAATACCTCGCCACAAAGGACCCAATTGTAACGCAAAAAGTTTATTGGCTTCCCCACGCTTAAGAACGACTTCTACACGATCCCATTCTTTTCGCGACATTCCTTCCCGACGTTGAGGACGAACTTCTTCCAAGAGTTTATATCGTTTACAAAATTGGATCGGTGTCATGGCCATCGCCCATGGGCCTGAATCGATATCAGTTTTCTCTAAATTAAGATTTAAGACAGGCGAAATTTGCGGCCAATTGTCTTTTTCCAATTTAGCTAAATCGCGCATGTTATACGTACGCTTGAATGAGCGGGTACTATTACCAAAATAAACTACCACCGCTAATGCAATTAAAAAAATCATAAAAGGGTAGCGCACCCATTCGCCTGCTACCGCGCCTAATGAAACCAACTCGTTAAAAGTCACTTTTTGCGGATCTGCCATGGCAGAAAGAATACTGGATTGGACGGAAGCAAAATAAAATTCGTTAAAAAGACTTAAAAATTTAATTTCGAATAATTTAATGGTGAGATAACCGACCACAATTTGTCTTTTCAACGTCACCCAAATGACACCCAGCGCCACAAAAAGCGCTGCGATGCCCCATAACATGCCGGAGGAACTATCTTGATTACCTTGTGGTGGTGCTGGAGGCATTCTGTTTTACCTCGAAAACTAGGCATCTTCCACAGGGGGAGGATTAATACTCCTCCTCCTGTTTCTGTTGCTTTTCTTTTATCTCATCCAATGTTTTACAGTCAATACAAAGTGTTGCGGTTGGTCTCGCTTCCAGGCGGCGTAAACCGATTTCGACCCCGCATACTTCACAGTAACCGTAATCTTTTTCCCGGATCAATTCTAATGATTCTTCTATCTTTTTTAAGAGCTTCCTTTCTCTATCCCGGGTACGCAGCTCTAAGCGGAAGTCTTCTTCCTGACTGGCCCGATCATTTGGGTCCGGATAATTAATTGCTTCCTCTTTCATGTGAGTCACAATTTTATCACCACCTTCCAACAGGCGTTGCCGTAGAGCCATCAAAATATCTCTAAAATGATCTAACATCTTGGCGCTCATGTACTCTTCCGTCTTCTTTTGCTTATAAGGCGCAATACCCAAGACGTCTAAGCTGGGCTCTAAAATGTCTCTTTCTTTCGTTGCCATATTGTCATCTCCTACCCTGAGATTAATTGTAGTCCAAGTTTAACAATGAAGCCAAAAAAATTAACCAAAATACCCCACTGTCACCCTTTCCTGACCAGATAAATCGCGAATGGTCTGAATCGACACATATCCTGCTGCAGCGACTATTTCCCGTACAGCGGCGCCTTGTAAGAATCCATGCTCTATAAAAAGAGCGCCGCCTGGTTTTAAATAGCCTGCTGCTGCTTGGCTAATTTCGCGAATCGCCTCTAGTCCATCCTTCCCTGACACTAATGCCTGATATGGCTCAAATGCCAATCCATCAGCATATTGCGCCCATTCAGTTTCTGCAATATAGGGAGGGTTACTAATTATGGCGTCGAAATCTGTTTCAGGGAGGGCAGTACACCAGTTGCCGTGATGAAAAGAAATATGGTGAAACCCTAATTGCTCTGCGTTTTTCTGCGCAATTTGCAGGGCTTTATCGCTGCAATCGACGGCGTGAATTTGCCATTGGGGTCTTTCGTTCGCGAGGGCGAGAGCAATGGCGCCACTGCCAGTGCCGAGGTCGGCGATTTTACGGGGGGTGTCACATTCGGGGAAGGTGGTAAGAACTAATTCGACGAGCAGTTCTGTTTCGGGGCGAGGGATTAAGGTGTCGGGGGTGACGATCAGGGGTAAGGACCAGAATTCTTGGGCGCCGATGATGTAGGCGATGGGCTCTTTGTTGCAGCGGCGCTTTAGGTTTTGCTGGAAGCGGGTGAGCGCGTCATCGGGAATGGATTGTGTGGGCCAGGTATGCAAGTAGCTGCGAGGTTTATTGAGAGCGTGGGCGAGCAGCAGCTCTGCTTCCAGTGCAGGATTATCGGCAATGGCAGTAAGTTTTTCTTGAGCTTGAGCGAGGGCTTGCTGAATGATTATTAAAGACATTTTAAAAGTTTTTCCTATCGGCTCTTGTTTTGCTGACAGCATTATACCAGGCTGTTGTTGGAGGTACAAATCGACATTTGTCTATTTACACCTCCAAAAAAGTTCGTTAAAATGGAGGTACAAATCGACATTTGCAGATTACCAACTCCAAGGTATCCTTATGAGCAAAAGAACTCCTTTTATCGGCAGACAATATGAATTAAAGAGACTGGTAGATACAACAAAAAAGCAGACCGCTTCCTTTATAGTGATAAAAGGACGTCGGCGAATTGGGAAAAGTCGTTTAGTAGAAGAATTTAGCAAACAATTTGACTATTACTATAAATTTGAAGGCTTAGCACCGGAAAAAAATGTGACTGCCGATCATCAAGTGGATGAGTTTTGTAGACAAATGGCCAGGCAATTTCAAATACCAAAAGCAAAATATGATGATTGGAGTGATGCATTGTGGGCAGTAGGAGAACGGGTAAGCTCAGGTAAAGTATTATTATTTTTTGATGAGTTATCATGGATGGGCTCCAAAGACCCTGCCTTTCTTGGCAAGATAAAATTGCTGTGGGACAATCAACTGAGCAAAAACCCTCAACTTGTTTTTATCATCTGCAGCTCTGCCTCTGCCTGGATTGAGAAAAATTTATTAAGTAGCACTGGTTTTGTTGGCCGCATTTCATTGACCCTGAAATTAGAAGAATTATCATTAGCTGAATGTAATCACTTTTGGCCAAAAAATATTTCTGCTTATGAAAAACTGAAAGTGCTCGCCGTGATAGGAGGAATACCTAAATATCTTGAAGAAATAAACCCGAAAGAATGCGCGGAAGAGAATATAAAAAGGCTTTGCTTTACAGATGGTGGGTTTTTAGTAAAAGAATTTAATTCTATTTTTTCTGACTTATTCTTGAGAGAAAGTATATTTTATAAAAAAATAGTGAATGCCTTAAAAGAAGGCGCAAGAGATCAATCTGAAATTCAAGCAGAAACATGTAACGATGATGATTATAAACATACTGGTCGTATTCCTGAATACCTTTGGGAGTTGGAAGAATCAGGATTTATTAAACGCGATTATACGTGGAACATAAAAACAGGTAAAGATTCGAAACTAAGCAAATATCGTCTACAAGATAATTACCTGCGATTTTATCTTAAGTATATTGAAAAAAATTTAAATAAAATAGAACGAGGCACATTCAACTTTAAATCGTTAACATCTTTATCTGAATGGAACACAATAATGGGATTTCAATTTGAGAATCTCATTTTGAATAATAGAAAATT
>SCTP01000102.1 GCA_004322325.1 Gammaproteobacteria bacterium
AAACTAATCGGCTACGAACAGGTTTTTGATCCAAAGGATAACAAATGGATGTTCACACACATCTTAGCTGACATCTACAATTTAGAGAGTGGTACTTATCAGGCCTGCCTGCGACCATGTCAGACAAAGGGATATTCATAAAATTGAATAAGCGTGGCAGGAATTGGATAGAAGGAATGTATTCGCCAAAAGGGACAAGTCGACGTTTGAGATAAACTTCGTTATGTTCGCCTAAGGTGACGGCACCATTGTAATAACCTTGGCGATCGGGAGTGGCAATTGGGATACCGAGAATGAGCTGTGAGCCAGTCAGTTTGGCTTTATCGTCCATGATATTAATAAAACCAGATGCTTGAGAGAGCGGCATGGGAATGGCAGCTTCGGGCCAAATGATTAATTTATCTTTTCCCCATAAGGGCTCCGTCAATTTTTCATAGCGGTCGAAGGAGAGTTGGATATGATCGGGCGACCATTTGAGTGATTGTGGAATATTGCCTTGGATGAGGGCAACGGACAGGGGTTGGCCTGTCGGTTGCGTCCAGGGGATTAAGTTGCATAAACCGCCGGTGACCCAAATGACTGTGATGGCGAAGAGGGATAAATAAGCTGTTCGATAAGCTTTTTGTCGTAGTTGAAGGACTGCGTTTACCAGCAATGCGCTTGTCAATAAGACAGCGAAAGAGACGCCGTAGACGCTGAAAATAGGGGCAAATCCTTTCAGGGGGGAATTAGTTTGGCTATAACCGAGGAAAAGCCAGGGGAAGCCGGTGCATAACCAACTGCGGATCCATTCACTGAATAGCCAAATGGCGGGGAAGGCATAGACGAGCTTGGCAGTATTATTAACAGGGAAATAACGGTTGACCGTATAGCCGACTGCGGCTGGAAAAAGCGCAAGCGCCATGATGAGCGCACTGGTGATGAGGCCGGCGACGATCGTGGGGACATTGCCAAAGACGTGAATACTGTGGAAGACCCAATATACACCGGCCCCGAAGTAGCCTAAGCCAAAGGTAAAGCCAAGCCAACTGGCGCGTTGAGGCGATTCCTTCAGCCATAAGGCCAGTAAGCCAGCAGGGCAGATGACGGCGAAAGGGAAAACCTCGTAGGGTGCAAAGGCGAAGGCGAGCAAAGCGCCTAATACCAGGGCACTCAAATCAACATAAAGTGTTTTTAGCCATTTTTTCATAAGATAGCAAGTGTACTGGAGATGAAAGTGGTAGACAATAAAGTTTTTCTTGAGTTGTCCTTTCGTTTTTGATAACGTCCCTCGGTTCGTTATTTCTGAACACACACATACATGTGTTATGACAAGACTAACAATAAGGAGAAATCCTCGTGAGTATTCAATTAAAACCATTTGCTGTGGCATTATGCTTAGCTGGGTTTGCAGCTGCGCCTGTTTTTGCAGCGACAACAGATACCAACCCTGATAATGCGCAGATTCAAGCGGAATTGGCTAAACTGCAGAAAGAAGTGAAATCACTGAAAGCGCAGGTAAAGACCAGTCAGCAGGTTGCAAAGAAATCGTCTAAAAAATCATCAACGAGTACTGCAGGTTCAAGCACCGGTACGAGTGATATGCAAGACACTTTATCCCCAGAACAAGTGAAGAGCTTGATCTCGCAAGAAAGAGAATATTTGCCATTTGACTTAGATGTTCCCGGACAAGCCTTCGTATCAACCGGTCCGTATGTCGGCGTGCCGATTCAATATGCTGGCTCTGAATTAGTCGTTAACAGCCCGAGCGTGAATACGGATGTGCAGTTATTGAGCATTCGTAAGTCTATCCATAAGCAATTAGAAGCGATGGGTGGTGAGTTGTTCAAAGAACCGTACCATTCGCATCTATTATTGAGCGGCGTGGTCGAAGGTCAGGCAGGCTACAATAGTCATGGTGGTTCAGCGAATTTAACGAATATTCCTGATCCAAACCCGAGCACGGTTCAAGGCAACATGCCAAGCACCAGCAACATTGATGTCACCAATGTTAGCTTAGATGCCTTCTTTATTGGGCCGAGCGATTGGACATTAGGGTTTGTGGAATTGAGTTATAGTGATTCTACACCGAGCAGCACGGATTCTTACACAGTTTCCAATTCGAACGTGTATGTGAATAAAGCGTTTGTGACGATTGGTAATTTCTCACAATCGCCCTTCTATGGCACGTTTGGACAATACTATGTGCCATTTGGTGTGTACTCATCGGTCATGGTGAGCGATACGCTGCCGAAGTTATTGGCGCGAACGAAAGAAAGAGCGATCGAAGTTGGATTTAATCAACAAGGCGATAGCGGTTTCTATGGTTCAACCTACATTTTCCGTGGTGATGCGCATACGGAATCAGTAAGTAAGATTAACAACGGTGGTTTGAACTTAGGCTATCAGTTTGACAAAGGTCCTTTCAGCGGTACGTTAGGTGCAGGTGTGCTTGCGAACTTGGCGGATTCAGGCGGTATGCAAGCGGGTAATGGTTTCTCGTCTAGTGAAGAGGTCCATAACCATGTTCCAGCGTATGATGTGCATGCGTTGTTTGGTTTGAGTGAAAAGTGGACGTTGATCATGGAATATGTGATTGCTTCCACCAATTTTAACCCAGACGACATGAGCTTTAATGGTCATGGTGCGAAACCATCGGCATTGGATACGCAGTTAGCTTATTCGTTCTACATTTTAGATGACAAGCCAAGTTCGATTGCAGTGGGTTATGGTAAATCGGATCAAGCGTTGGCATTAGAAATTCCGCTGACACGTACGTCGGTGACGTTTAATACGTCGATCTGGCGTAATACGCTGCAGAGTCTGGAATTCCGTCATGATAAGAACTATGCGGCTAGCGATACAGCGAATGGTCCAGGCGGTCCAGGTGGTACGTGTACGGCGTCTGCTTGTGCATCAACCGGTGAAGCTGATAATGCAGTGACGGCGCAGTTTGATTATTACTTCTAATTGCGTGGTTGGTTGTAAGAAGAAACGCCTCCAGATTTGGGGGCGTTTTTGTATGTATGAAAAAATACCTTTCATAAGGAATGTCTGTGAAAAAACAAAGCCGGTCTCCAGGCCATCAACCGCATGATCACTTGGTAAAGAAATTATTATCTAATCCTGCTACAGCACGCGATATTTTAAGTTTATACCTACCACACGATGTATTAACTGCAGTAGACCTAAACTGTTTAGAGTTGCAACGAGATAGTTTTATTGATGATGAACATAGAGCATTTGCTGTTGATCTTTTGTATAAGACCACTTTCC
>SCTP01000103.1 GCA_004322325.1 Gammaproteobacteria bacterium
TATTTACTCTGCTAAAGCAAATCACGGACACCATTTTCCAGGAGAAGAATATATTAAAGTAGAGTTCAGAACACAACCAAATGACCAGCAACAGTTTTGCAATGATATTAATAACTGCATCACACAATTAATCCAGGATGATTTACCAGTATCTTTTTTTGCTAACAACCATGGAATTCGCCACATTCAAATTGGTTCATCGGCAAGGATGTGTGGTGGTACACATGTAAGCTCGACGAGAGAGTTAGTAGGTTGCCAGGTTACAAAAGCAAAATTCTCTCTCAAAAACGGAAAAATAGAAGCGACTATATTTTATTCGTGTTAATTAGATAAGCATGAATACCATTACAGAGTAAAAAATTTATTAGCTCAACTCGGTCATCGCAATTTGTTTTTAACCGTAAGGATTCTATATGTGTTTCTACTGTTCGTTGTGATATAAAAAGCTCTTCGGAAATAATGCGGTTAGATTTACCCTGAGCAAGTAAAATTGCACAGTCTATTTCACGTTTTGTCAAATAAATCTCTTTATCATTTACGGTTAAAAAAAAGCGTTTTAACCTTGTCGCTTTTATAAAAGCATTTTTATCGAAATTGGGGAAAGATATACCGTCATCTAGTTTAATAGCTTGATAAAACCCTTGAGCACGCCAAGGTTTTACTAACGGGTCTTTCGATGCATTTTTAATGATATCATGGGCTTCGTTAATAAAATAAATAATGAAACGTTCCAACATATCCAAATTATTAAAATAGAAATTTTCTATTCCTACAGCATCACTCGAAGCATAAAAATGAAAATATTCATAGTATTGTTTATGTTTTCGAATAACTGATAACTCATTACCTATACCAAATAATTCATGTTGGCTATGCAATTGTGCAAGTAATAATTTTTGTGTTGGATGATTTAAGCTTGCTATCCAATTATTAATTAGCAAATAACGTTGATTTTCAGGAATTAATTCTGGCGTATAAATACGACTCATTTTTGCGCGACTAAGAAAAGCATTTTCCATATGACCAGCGTGATTTGATAATTCTACACGTGAGCCATCCTGGCAAACTCGCGAATATTCAAACACCTTAATTGGAGTATGATTAAATAAAGGTTTACAGATTTCGTCAATCTCAGCGCAATAAATGAATGAAATATGGCGCTTTAACTGCTCATGATTCATCGAAAATTTCCTAATTTTTTATACAGTTTTCAATTGATATCTGACTAATTTGTCTTTCTTATAATGGGTGTATACACCGCTTAACACAAGAACACTTGTTGCAGTAACAACCAATGCAGATGCTGGAGAAAATGATGATATACTTTTAAGTAACTGAAAAACAAAAACGAGTGCCGGCATAAGAGGTGCTACCAAAGAAACAATGATAGGCTCAAGCTGTTTAATACTAATCTGAACTAAATATAAAGGAATAACAACCAAACAGATAGTAACAATGATAATATCATTCCAGTCACTAATAGGAACAAAGAAATTTCCATTTTTTGCTAACAATATAAGACCCGCTAAAATTACGGTAAGAAGAAAGCGTGAAGCCAATATTTCCTTAGCGCTAAAATGATTATTGCTAAGTTTTTTTGCATATAAATTACCTGCAGACGTAGCAAAACCAACAATGAGGCAACTTAAAGTTGAATATGTTAATGTTAAGAAAGAGAACCTTCCAAGCGTTGTAACTCCTGAAAAAGAAAGATAAATCGCATATAAGATAACAAGCAATAGCAACGAAGAAATTACAATATCCGAATAGTTTAATTTTTTACCTTTATAAATAAAAGCGGTCAGAATTAACGTAGCGATTGGCCCAAGACCTAGAGTAATGGTGCTAACAATAGCAGGCTCAATATATTTCAGCGGATATATTAAGAAAAACCAAGCACCAAAAGTGCTTACATTTAATCCATACACATTACGCCGATTTTCGATTGTTTTTAATTTAAGTAAGGTGCTAGTAGTGTTCCTGATATTCAGAAGGATAAACAATATAGTTGATAATAAAAACGTATAAAAACAAAGAATAACAGGATCAATTTTTTGACTAACGTTGCTAATAATAACTCGCGCTAGAGCTGAAAAAAAACACCAACCTAAAATACACATCAGCCCAAAAATTGACTTATTGTACATCTTCTTCCTCTTTATGTAAGCGAGCAATTTTCGGTCTGAAGGATAACATAAGTTTATGAAACTTCACAAGACGCATGCACTTTTTCCGTAATTAAAACATCAGTGCCGCATATCATATAAAGAGAAACACCAGGAAACATAATTATTCTTTCCTCAGCACACCAACGGCTTCCCCTGACTATCCTTAATCACCCCATTCTTATCCGGATACAACACCCTCGTCTCCCCCGATTGATTCAGCGTCATTGCCCAAGCAGGCTGTTCCGCCGCCTCATGGCAATACCAAAACGTCCCATTATTACTACTACGCACCAACCCCGTCGGCAAAAATTGCAGATAGCTGAGATACGAAGGATAAGATCGCAAATAAATCGTACCACCTCGAGCATCTTCCTGTACCACCGACAGAATCTTGCTCGCATCACTTACCACCCCATCATCATTATCATCGATAAAAACCAACAAGCCATCTGCCCAATCACCAGAGCAAGTGGCATGATTACTACTCTTGCACACCCCCACTTGCACATGCCGCGCTTCGGATTCTTGTCGTGCGTACTGAATCGTACGCAATAATTGATTTTGCAAAACTGCATCATTTTCGCGATTAAAAAAAGGATGCCAGGAAGGTAATGCAACAGCAGCCAAAATACTCATAATACAAAGTGTGATGAGTACTTCCACTAAGTTCACACATTAATCCTTCGGCCGCATGTGCGGAAAGAGAATCACATCGCGAATAGAAGGTGAATTGGTAAATAACATCACCAACCGATCAATCCCAATTCCCTCACCCGCCGTCGGTGGCATGCCATGCTCAAGCGCCGTGACATAATCCGCATCATACGGCATCGCTTCTTCATTACCGGCTGCTTTATCTTCCATTTGCTTACGAAAACGCTCTGCTTGATCTTCCGGATCATTTAATTCTGAAAACCCATTCGCAATTTCTCGACCTGCAATAAACAACTCGAAACGATCCGTAATCAACGGATTATCATCATTCCGCCGCGCGAGCGGGGATGTCTCCGCCGGATATTCCGTGATAAAAGTAGGTTGCTTTAATTCATGCTCCACCGTTTTCTCAAATATCTCGACTTGAATCTTGCCCAACCCATAACTTTCCTGCACTGGAATCTCAAGTTTTTTAGCCGTACGTTTCGCTATGAGCCGATTAGGAGCTGTAATCGACTCATCAATGCCTTAAGGTTTTGCCATAATAGCAAAACACCGATGTCGTAGATAGTGGATCACCAGGAAACATTCTCTCTAATTCTTTCCTATGCTCCTCATCAAACTGCACAACCTCTTCCTTCGTTAACGTAGCAGCGATACCTGCAGAAGCCCTAACGCGACCACACCAAGCTTCATGAGAATACTCTGCCATGACATCAAAACTGAAAGTTTCAATACCTTGAAAGCCCGCGCCAATCAATTGAGTCAGCCATTGAGGATAAAATCCATTTCCACCGTGCATTTTCCAATTAGGATTATACTTAAGAATAAGCTTCTCACTCAGTTCAGGGATATTTCCTTTTAAGGGTATCCAATCATAATGTGTAATGACCAATTTCCCTTCAGGCTTAATCACACGCAAGACTTCTTGAAGTGCTTTCCTGCTATCAAACCAATGCCAACATTGCCCTGCAGCCACTACATCAAAATATTGATTTGGTTGCTGGGTATTTTCTGCTATCGCAATTTCATATTTAATTCGTGTAGCGCCCCCCGCTTCCTCAAGTAACTTAGCTTGTTCGATTAATTCTTTTGACGGATCAATGGCAATTACCTCAGTACCTACTAAAGCAAAACCTCTTGCAACGAAACCTGCTCCTGTTCCAAGGTCTAAAATTTTTTGACCTTTCAGCCCAATTCCTAGCTTTCTCAATCGCTCAAAAAATTAATTGGGAAATATTTGACGATATTTTTTTATACTCAAATGCCGTTTTTTCCAAAATCTGGACTTGCTAACATGTTAATGACTGGACTTCCCCTGGCTATCTTAATCCTTCTGCAGCTTTCTTTGCAGAAAGCAAAGCTACTTTTTCATTCAATATAGATTCACAGCCTCGTGTAAACCCTATATCATAAACGTCATTTGCATTCATATTAAACAATATATTTTTATCTTTAGAAATCTCTTCGGCTGTTCGTATAAATCTAATTTCCCCTTTTATTTCAATTATAAAAATATATTGCTTTTTTTCTCTATCAAATTTTTTAGACGCAATGCTATAGGTTAATTCTCTTGAATTACTATTGAACGTTTGGCATAAAGAAGAACTCATACTGAAATAATCCTCTTATTCATTAAACTGTTTTTTTACGAATAGTCAATAAAAATTTACCCAATCTATCACTATTTCCACGCAGGAATAGCAGCCCCATCAGAAAATATTTCCTCTGTTTTTTCTCTAACACGTTGAGAATGCATTACCAAAATTAATTTTTTCATTATAGCTTTGTTTTTATCCTGCTCTCTTACTGCAATTATATTTGCATAAAGTGAATCGCTACCTTCTTTAAGAATAGCCTGCTTGATATTTAAACCAGTCGAACCAATAAAATCATTATTAATCGCAACAAGATCAACATCTCTTAAAGCACGTGGCAATTGAGCAGAATCCAACAATTTAAATTGATAATTATGATTATTAAAAACGATATCATTTAATGTTGATAATGCCCCTACATTTGATTTCAACATAATTAATCCTGATTTTTGCAAAAGCAATAAAGCACGACCACAGTTACTTGGATCGTTTGATATTGCAATCAATGCGCCATCTTTTAATTGCGAAATATTTTTAATTTTTTGCGAATAAATTCCCATAGGGTAAACAAATGTTTTTGAAAGAATTGCTAGCTGATAATGATTAGCTCTAACTTGTGCTTGAAAATAAGGTTCATGCTGAAAAATATTTGCATCAATACTGCGGTTATTAAGTGCAATATTTGGCTGAGTATAGTCGGTAAATGGTATAATTTTCAAATGGAAACCATATTTTTTTTGAGCCACCTCATCAGCAACTTTCATCACTTCTTCCGGCAAACCACTCATTACACCAACACGCAAAATATTCTCTTGTTTATAAAATGGGAAAAATTGGTAAATTAAACAAATAATCCATAATACGATACTTCCAAAAAAAACCAAATCAATCCGTCGCTTCTTTGTTAATGTATTACCTACGGATTGAATCAATTGTACTATTAATATCAACATAATACTGGTTTCCAGCATAACCATAACATTAAAGCGTTGATAGCCATAATTAATAGCAAGCTCTCCTAATCCGCCACCACCAACAACTCCCGCCATTGCTGAATAACCAATTAAACTAATAACTGTAAGTGTTGCTCCTCTAATGAGAACTTGTAAGCTCTCAGGAAAAAGGACTTTGATAACCGTGTGCCAGGTAGAAGCACCCATAGCATTTGCTACCTCAATCAAACCAGATGGAACTTCAGTTAATGCGTTTTCACATACTCTAGCAAAAAATGGGATTGCTGCTACAATTAACGGAACAATAGCAGCATTTGTACCAATAGTTGTTCCTACAAGAAATCGCGTTAATGGTAAAATACTAATCATTAATATAATAAAAGGAATAGAACGCGTCACATTTACAAAAAATCCAATAATCACATTTAATGATTTATTTTCAATTGCTTGATTTTTTCCTGTTAGAAAAAGAAACGTACCTAATAAAAGTCCCAAAATAATACTTATAAAACCCGCGATAAAAACCATGTAAATAGTTTCCCACGTAGCTTTAAGTAGAGGTAAAATAGCAAATCCAGTCATAATCTAATATCCTATTTATAAAATATCACCATGCATTGATGTTTGTAATAATTGACGTGTAATGATAGATTTTGGTCTAGTTAATAATTCAATCGTCGTAGCATATTCTATTAACCTACCTTGATCTAACACACCCGCATAATCACATATATATTTTATAACGTTTGTTTCATGGGTAATAATTAAAATAGTTACACCTAATTTTTTATTAATTTCTTTTAATAAATTTAAAATAGAAAAAGTTGATTTTGAATCTAAAGCTGAAGTTGGTTCATCACAAAGTAATATATTCGGATACGTCGCTAATGCTCTAGCAATTGCAACCCTCTGCTTCTGACCTCCACTTAATTGCGAAGGATAGTGATTGTAGCGATCACTGAGATGAACTAGCTCCAGCAAAGAAGAAACTCTTTCCTTAATCTTATCTTTCTTCTCCCCTAATAATTCTAAAGGTAAAGCAATATTATCAAACGCGGTTCGCGATTGAAGTAAATTAAAATGTTGAAATATCATTCCAATACGCTGGCGTTGTCTCTTTAATTCATTAATAGAAACCATTGTAATATCAACGTCATTTATATAAATATGACCCTTGCTAGGCTTTTCTAACAAATTAATGGAACGCAATAACGTACTTTTACCAGCACCACTTTTGCCAATAATTCCAACTATCTCCCCAGCCTGAATACTGAGGTTAATATCTTGCAAAGCGTAAAAAGTACGATTATTTAATGGATACATTTTGGTAACTTGATGTAATGCAATCATTGCCAACCTCGATTTACAATTAAAGTCAATAAAAACGTATTACGTATCTGCTAATTTCTATTAAAAAATTGTAAAGGGTTTAAGTTGAAAATTTTATCCGGGAAACATACGGAATTTTATAGAGCCACCTTGAAATAATTAAATTTTTTCTTATAATACAGCTTATTTGAAGGAATTAAAATGAAATACAATAAGAAGGTTTTCGTTATTGTCGATGCCTACACAACTGGTCGTTTTTTAGCTCCCTATCTTAATGCTAATGGGTATTCTTGTATCCATGTTCAATCACGCGAACAGGTAATACCTGTTTATTTCGCAACATTTAACCGTGAAAATTTTGTTGATAACTTAATTTTTCGCGATAACATTACAGAAATAACTCGTTATTTACAATTTTATGATATTAAAGCCATTATCCCAGGCGCAGAAACAGGCGTAATGTTAGCTGATAAGCTCAAT
>SCTP01000104.1 GCA_004322325.1 Gammaproteobacteria bacterium
ATCGCTTCTTGCTTAAATTCTTTTGTATATCTTCTTGCCGATCTTGTCATTTTCTAACACCTCTTTCGTTGACTCGTAGTTTATCAAAATTACGTGTCTACTGAAGTGGGGTGAGATTACTCTGATAATACCCATTTGATACTGCAATAAACATAAGAAGGTCTAATACGTCTTTCTCTTTTACATCGATTAGTTGAATCGCATCGTGAATTCTTTGATCGTTTTCAGCTGTTTTTTTATATGAGGTTCTTTCTCTAATTAGCATGTGATTCTCTTCATTCTAATGTTAATAGTGATAATTATTATAGTAGAATGAAAAAATATTTTCTAGATTTAGAGATTTGTTTAAGTTTTTAACAACACCATTTTACGGTTTACCACAAATCAATACAATAAGCAATATCATAATACATAATATTATGTTTAATTATAAATAAATATACTTTTTATCTGTAACTCATTACTATCGATAATCAAATTTATCGATAGTAACTGCCAAAAACCACCCTTCAATTTCATATTATTTGTACATTTTACTGATGTATTGCCAATTATTGGCCTATAACATCGTCGTATAAATTGTGTCTACTGTTTAGGTTTTTTTCGCATATTCATATTGAATATTTCATTTTTTGGGTTTGGGGAGGTAAATAAGTAATTTCTTAATCATACCATCGATAGATAAGTAAGTGAGAATCAATAGTAGGTTTTCATGGTGATTCTTTTATTCCATCACTCTGAACATACGTGGTAACGTCCACTGCCAGAAATCTTAGCTTGGTACATGGCAGCATCAGCATTTTTTATTAATTCGTATGCTGTCACAGCATGAGTTGGATAAAGTGCAATACCAATACTAAAGTTGATCCGAATTTCTTTATCAGATAAATAAATAGGCTGGCTAATCTTTCTAATGATATTTCTGGCTATCTGTTCGCAATAATTATCTCGTCCAATTCGCTCTAAGATGATTGCAAATTCATCGCCGCCTAACCGGGAAACTAAATCTTCAGCCCGTACCGTTTCAGTTAAGAGCTTTGCAACTTGTACTAACAATTGATCGCCCATATGATGACCGTAAGTATCATTAACTTTTTTAAAACCATCCATATCCAGAAACAATAAAGCAACTTTTTTATGTATCCTATCTGCACGGTGCATAGCTTTTTTTAATGTTTCTTCGAAGGAAATTCGATTTGGTAAATTAGTTAAGTAGTCAAAATGTGAAAGATGTTCTAAAACACTTTGCATCTTCGTATAATGGGTGATATCTCGTAAACTGGCTAGCCGTGCTGGTTGATCATTCCAAGTAATATCAGCAATATTTAATTCAACATGTATTAAACCTTTAATTTTATGGGCAATGGTAATAGCCGTTTTTTTATCTCCATCAATAAATATACCAATACTTTCACCAAGTAAGGCGCCTAAATCTTTATCAAATAACTCTAAAGCTGCTGGGTTTGCGTAAACGATACGACCTTTTAGATCAAAAATAAGAATTCCGTCACGATTCTTTCCAATAATATTTAAAAATACATTATCACGATCGCGTAATAATTTTTTTAATTGCTTAATTTCCTCTTCTAAATCTGCTATTGTTTTTGTATTCATTGATGAACTAATCCATTGTTAATAATTCAATTTCAGATTTAAGCTCCTTCTCATTAAGATTTAAAATTATTTTTTTAATTGGGACTGGCTCCATGCGTACCATAGTAGGAGTAGCGATAATTTTTTCCTCATCTGCTATCTCAGGTTTATCTAATACATCGACTACCCTTAAAACATAACTATTTTCGCCCAAATTATCACTAAGCTGTTCTTTAAGTTCGACAATCTTACTCTGAATATCAGGAGAAGAACCTGCAATGAAAACTTGTAAAATGTATTTCTTATCCATAAAAACCTCGTGTTTAATAGACAGTCGATTTCTTTAATACGCTATTGACTAATACTAAAATTTCATCTGCCCCTAGTGGCTTTCGCAATAGTTCAAATTTAATCCCATCTTGCCGTAGTTCTTGTAGGTCTTTCAGGAATTCTTTATGAAAGGCAGTAACAATATAAACTGGCACCTCCCTATTAATCTTGCGTAATTCTCGTAAAGTTTCTGCGCCATTTAAACCAG
>SCTP01000105.1 GCA_004322325.1 Gammaproteobacteria bacterium
CCTTATTTTTAAGATCCATTTCAATCCGCGCAATGATGGCTTTTAAGCGCGGTACGCCGCAATAGCAAATCGCTCCATGCAATCGATGTACATGACGTAGCAGCTCAGAATAATTACTGTTTTGATGCAATTGATTTAGCTTGGAAAGATCGTCGGGCAGCATTTTTACAAACATGCCAAAAATTTCTTCTGCTAAATCTTGTTTGTTTCCTGCCAATCTCAGGGCTAATTCCCAGTCAATGGTAGGAAGATGATTAATATTTTCCATGATCGCTCTCCTTAAACCTTATCAAATACTGCCATGGCTTCAATATGCGAGGTATGGGGAAACATATTCATCACCCCTACATGCATCAGCCGATAGCCATATTGGTGCACTAATTCTCCTGCATCGCGTGCTAATGTGGCAGGGTTGCAGGAGACATATACAATTCTTCTTGCCGACATATTTTTTAGATAAGGTAATATTTCTTTTGCGCCTGCACGTGGTGGGTCGAGTAATACCTTATCGTATGACGTCAGCCACGAAAATGTCGCAGGCAACTCCTGTAAATTAGCTGCATAAAAATCAGCATTCTCAATGCGATTGTGCTGCGCATTATCAGCTGCTCTTTTCACCATGTCAACACTGCCTTCTATACCCGTTACCTGACGCGCGTAACGTGCGATCGGTAGGCTGAAGTTACCAATGCCGCAAAAAAGGTCTAATACCCTATCTTCTGGTTGTAAATCTAGCAGATCAACCGCTTGTTTCACCATTAACCGATTTATTTCCAAATTAATTTGGGTGAAATCGAGGGGATGAAATAAGAATTCTAATTGAAAATCGGGCAAGGTGTAAGATAAACGTTGATTCGTCTCCGCCGGCCACAAGGGATGAACAGGGACGGGCGGATTGGGTTGCAAGTAAATATGAAAGTCATAGGCTTTCCCAAAGGCAATCAACTTGGCGTGATCTTGATCAGACAGCGGTTGCAGATGCCGAAAAACGAGCGCAGCTTGTGTATCACCGATCGCTACTTCGATTTGAGGTATGTGGCGATGTTGCTCTAACGACAAAATCAATTCGCTCAATTCAGCAAAACGTTCGCCTACTGTTGGATGTAACACGGCGCAGCGTTCTAAATCAGCTAAATAGTGACTGGATTTTTCGCGAAAACCGACCAGTAATTTATTTTTCTTAATGACAAATTTCACCCCTAAACGTGCTTTACGTCGATACCCCACCGTTTGGGCATGCAGAGGAGGAAGCACGGAGACGGGAGCGACATGACCGAAATGCTTAAGCTGGTCTAACAAAGTTTGCTGTTTAAGTGCAAGTTGGGTGGAGATAGCCATGTGCTGCAGACTACAGCCGCCGCATACGCCAAAATGAGCGCAAGGTGGCACGACGCGTTCTGGCGAGGGGTTTAAGACGGTTAATAAATTAGCTTCATTATAGTGACTGCGTTTTTGCGTGATTTTATACGTCACTTTTTCATTCGGCAGAGCGCCATCGATAAAAGTAGTTTTGTGGTGCAGGGTAGCAATGCCACGCCCATCGTGACTCAAAGCATGAATGTCTGCTACCAAAGCGCTTTCTTCACGTTTGTCAAGTTTTACATTTTGATTCATAAGGATGACAATAGAGTTATAAGAAGAACATTAGTATTTTAAAACTATATATTGATTGATAATAAATTACAAACAAGGAATGTGCTTTAAGTTGGCAAAAATGTTGTATAATTAATAAAAATAGAATAAAAAATGTACTTTTTGAACCGTAAAGCGTGCTTTTGCGAGAATAGCTCCAAAGCCTATAAATGATGAACTTAAAGAAACGCGATTGCAGAGTGGTGTGCATGTCCTGAGATAAAGAGAGGAAAGCCTAAAGCCCTGCAGAGGTTTCTAAGCATAGGAGAGGGGGTTTTGAGACATTTTTGCGAGAGCACTCTTTAGGGTTTTCTTTAAACATGGCAATCTCGTTAGTTTAAGGTGATATAACAGGATGTGAATAATGACCAATTCGAGCATGGAACGTGAACGTCTCTATAGTGCCCATAATTATGAACCCATACCAGTGATATTAACACGCGGCGAAGGTGTGTATGTGTGGGATGAAAATGGCAAGCGTTACCTGGATATGATGAGTGCGTATTCCGCGGTAAGCCATGGGCATTGTCACCCCAAAATCGTTCAAGCATTGCAAGATCAAGCTCGTCAATTAAACGTGGTCTCCCGTGCTTTTTATACCGACAAACTCGGCTTGTTTTTGGAGCGGGCGTGTGAACTTGCGCAGTTTGACCAAGCATTGCCGATGAATACAGGCGCAGAGGCAGTAGAAACCGCGATTAAAGCAGCCCGTAAATGGGCTTATACCTTCAAAGAAGTGCCGAAAGATCAAGCGGAAATTATTGTTTGTGCAGGAAATTTCCATGGTCGCACGACGACGATTGTGGGTATGTCGACGGAGCCTCAATATCGAGCTGGTTTTGGGCCTTTTTCTCCTGGGTTTAAGATTATCCCTTATGGCGATGCAGCCGCTCTCGAACGCGCTATCACGCCCCACACGGCGGCTTTTCTGGTAGAACCTATTCAGGGGGAAGGGGGGATTGTGGTGCCGCCCCCAGGTTACCTTAAAGCGTGCGCTGCCCTCTGTCAGCAGCATCATGTCTTGATGATTTGCGATGAAGTCCAGACAGGGCTGGGCAGGACGGGGAAATTATTTGCCTATCAGCATGAAGAGATGAAGCCTGATGCCCTCATTTTGGGTAAAGCGTTAGGAGGTGGCATTCTCCCAGTTTCCCTGTTTTTAACCCGTAAGGAAGTGATGGCGGTCTTTACACCCGGTGATCATGGCAGCACGTTTGGCGGCAACCCTCTGGCCGCGGCCGTCGGGTATGCGGCGCTCAATGTATTAATGGAAGAAAATCTCACCGAACGTGCCGCTAAACTAGGCACTTATTTCCATGATCGGCTTAAAAGCCTCTCTTCTCCCTTGATTAAAGAAGTCAGAGGAAAGGGGCTGCTGATTGGGGTGGAAGTGGATAAAAGCTATCCTGCAAGGGAGATTTGTCTTAAACTCTTGCAGCACGGTATCTTGACCAAAGATACCCATGGGACGGTGATACGTTTTGCTCCGCCGCTTGTCGTCACCGAAGAGCATATTGATAAGGCGGTAGAAGCATTGAAACAAGTACTGATGGATAAATAAAAGGATCACTTATGATCAACCATATTAAAAGTAACGCGTTTATGTTTTGGATTTCTTGCTTGGTGAGCATTGGCGGCGTTTTGTATGGCTATGATATTGGCGTTATTTCCGGTGCCTTGCTGTTTATCAAAGATACGATTCCCATGACGGATACACAAATCGGTGTCATCGTGGGGGCGGTATTAGGCGGTGGGTTAGTGGGTACGCTACTGGCTGGTCCGATTGGTGATGGCTTAGGCAGGCGTCCGCTGATTATCTTATCGAGCATCGTATTTATTGCGGGGGTGACCTTGATTTTGTTCGCCCATTCTTTTATCGCCATGTTATTGGCGCGTCTATTGCTCGGCATTGGCGTGGGAGTGGTAGCGGTGGCGGTGCCTTTATATGTATCAGAAATTGTTTCGGCGAAAGATCGCGGTAAATATGTCACCTTTTTTCAGTTGTTACTCACGTTCGGCATTGTGATGGCTTATTTCGTGGATCTCATCTTTACTCCCTCTGGCAATTGGCGCGCGATGTTTGCGGTGGTCTTGGCACCCGCTTTTATTTTGCTAATCGGGATGCTATTTCTACCGGAAACACCGCGTTGGTTAATTGCGAACAATCAAACTCAACGTGCGTATCAGATTTTGCGACGTATTCGTTCTGCCGCTGAGATAGAAAGTGAAGTGCAAGCGATTCAAGCGAGTCTGCATGAAACGCAAGGAACATGGCGCGAATTATTTTCTCCCGCTTGTTGGATGACGACGTTTATCGCTGTCGCCATTGCTATTTTTAATCAACTCACGGGTATTAATTCTTTTCTCCAGTATGCGCCATTAATTTTAAAGAATGCTGGATTAGGTTCAGATGTGGTGACGATGATCGGTTCAGCTGGCATTGGAATATTAAATTTTCTTTGTACGATTGTGGCCATTCTCTTCATTGATACATTAGGTAGACGGCCTTTATTATTAATTGGTGTGACGGGGGTGATTATCGCGGAGTGCTATTTAGGTGCTATTCCCACTTTTGGCGTCGATGCAGTAACGAGTGGTATTCTTTCGATGATTGGTTTATTTGCTTTTATTATTTTTTTTGCGATTGGACCTGGCGTGGTGGTATGGTTGGCTATTTCTGAATCTTTCCCCACGCGCATACGCGGCAAAGGGATTGCGCTTTGTTTGTTTTTTAATTCCCTTGCTTCCACGCTGCTAGCGACCTTTTTCTTACCTTTATCGCACACGTTAGGGATGAGCCAAACGTATTGGTTATTTGCCTTTTTCACGCTAGGCTATTTTTTAGTCGCGTTTTTTCTGTTGCCAGAAACGAAAACTAAAACGCTGGAAGAAATTCAGTTGAGATTCAAAAGTAAGCCTTTATAAATGGTGCCATAGAGAACAAAGATAAACGGTAGCGTCCATATCAACCCAATTCCAAAGGGGATGGCGCTGATGGTGAAGATGATAAATTGAGCGATTAGGAGGAAGAGTAAGCTCCAGAAATTACCACGCGTAATTTGGAAAGAAGATTTTACTGCTTCCCAAGGATTTGCTGCTTTGTCTAGTACAAAAGCCATTCCCATCATCATGCGAATAGAGAGATAAAGAAAACCAGCACCGCCTACGACATAGAATGCCGCGACCAGGATGGACATGCCAGGTATATCGGGATAAGCGTGGCTGAGAAGAGCAGCGAGAAAAATCAGGATGGCAGGTAGTATTAAGATTAGCATTTGCAAGATGTAATAAGTAATAATGCGGCTTGCCAGATTCATATCAAAGGTACGAAACATGAGGCGGTAGCTAATGGGTGAACCAGCGGCGCGTTGAATGCCCATATATAAGAGACCGATTTGTAAAAGAAAGATGATTAATTGGCCGATAATGACGATAGCAAAGCCGAGCGGCGGTAGAAGGCTTTTAGCAATGCCTTGCAAGATGCCGATGCCGACGGCGATCAAGAATAAGAGAGCTAAGGCCGCCCAAAACGACTTTTTTGATCCTTTGGTTGTATCCCACGCTTTACCAAGTGTTTCGCCAACGGGTAAAACATAAAGAGTGTTCATGATTCACTGTCCCCTTATTTTATTTCTCGCCACTTAGCCATTTAGGATCGACTTCAAATTCTTCAGCGATTTTCTGCAATAGATCTGGATCGGGTAGTTGCTGACCTTCTAAGAGACTCCACGCCTGCTGTTTAGAGATATCGATCATTTTGCTAAGGATAGCAGCGCGCTCGCGGATTTGTATAGGGGCGCCTGAATCATCGAGACAACTGTTGAGTCGTTGAGCAAAGTGTTTTGCACTCGGTGCCACAATTTTCTCCTTTGAATCGATAGCCGATTCAGTTTTGAGTATACGTAGGGAGTACGGGGGGAGCAATCATGACAAACCCGCTAAAATGTGAGTGGTTTTCCTACATCGGTAGGTAGCCGGCCGCTACCATCGTATTGCGAAGTAGCATGGCGACCGTCATAGGGCCGACACCGCCTGGAACGGGGGTGATCCAGGCTGCTCTTTTTTTAGCCGCTTCGAAATCGACATCCCCTATTAGCGTCCCGTCCGCCGAGCGGTTTTGGCCGACATCGATGACGGTCGCACCTTCCTTAATCCAGTCTCCTTGGATAAGCCCTGCTTTACCGACGGCGGAAATAAGAATATCGGCTTGCTGGACGAAGGAGGGCAGGTCAACGGTAAAGCGATGACAAACGGTGACGGTTGAGCCGGCAATGAGTAATTCCATGGCCATGGGTCGGCCGACGATGTTAGAAGCGCCGACGATGACGGCGTGTTTACCTTTATATTTTTGGTGGATGTGATCTAGCAAGATCATGATGCCGTAGGGAGTGCAAGGTCGTAGCAGTGGACGGCGTTGGGCGAGGCGGCCGAGGTTATAGGGGTGAAAGCCATCGACATCTTTCTTAGGGTCGATTAATTCAAATAAACGTTCGGCATGAATGTGTTTAGGCAGAGGAGCTTGCAAGAGGATGCCGTCGACGATGGGATCCTGGTTAAGTTGTTCGATGAGGGCGATGAGTTCATTTTCTTCCACGTGTTTAGACAGGGGGTGGTAAAAAGATCGGATACCGACTTCTTCGCAGGCTAAGCGTTTATTATGCACATAGAGGGCGGAGGCGGGATCATCCCCGACTAAGATCACGGCGAGGCCAGGGTGTTTATGGCCTTCTTGTACTTTTGTTTCAATCAAGGTAGCAATTTCCGCTCTTATTTGAGCAGCGATGGTTTTTCCGTAGATGAGCTGGGCGGTCATGAAAATACTCGCTATTATATAGGGGGTGTAAAAAAGGGTTATTTTGACATACCTGTTAGCGATAGAGAACAGCGTTACCAAAATTCAACTATTTTTCTTGCGTTTAAAACACAGGGCTATACAATAAGCCGCGTTAGAATCATTGACGATTTTCGTGATGCTGAGTATTATCCATGCTCTATTTTTAAATGAACGAAACGGGGTATAGCGCAGTCTGGTAGCGCGCCTGCTTTGGGAGCAGGATGTCGGGGGTTCAAATCCCTCTACCCCGAAAGAAATAGCGGGTAGTACTGTTGTACCTAGCCATTAAAGGTGAAGGAATGCGCCCGTAGCTCAGTAGGATAGAGCATCGGCCTTCTAAGCCGAGGGTGGCAGGTTCGAGTCCTGCCGGGCGCGTTGTTAATGATGAATCAAATATGGTGGCCGTAGCTCAGTTGGTAGAGCCCCGGATTGTGATTCCGGTTGTCGTGGGTTCGAGCCCCATCGGTCACCCCATCTTATGATAGATGGGCCGCTAGCTCAGTTGGTAGAGCAGCTGACTCTTAATCAGCGGGTCGTAGGTTCGATCCCTACGCGGCCCAACTAAAAAGAGATTTAAAATCAAGTAGTTACAATACGGGTCTTTCCCATTTAAGGGGGCACACCATTTACAAACACAGCACCCTAACACGTAACCGATAGTTTTCAAAGTTCCGAAACCCATAAGCTCGTCGTTGTGTTAGTTTCATCTTCCGATGGAACCCTTCTGTAATGCCGTTATTTTTTGTGAATCGCCACATTCGTACGACCTCCTCTTGCCATTGATGTAATGTTTTACCTAGTGTTACTAATCGTTTAAACCCACTTGTCTTTAAAGCTGCGATCATTCTTAAGAAGAGTGGGATGTATCGCGCACAACGTGATTTAACCATTGTTTTTTTCATCAGCAAGCGATGCAATCGTCTCTTGAAATGATAAATGGCAGCGATGGCAGGCTGTTGATGTAAATACGCGTCCCGTTTTTTTAATTTTTCTATACTCAAGTTATCAGGGTTGGTTCTTAATGCCGCTAATAGCCCACGTTTATTTTTCATTTTGGGATCAATTTCCTGATAAGTTTGCATGCACATATGATGCATAAGGCGAATCACGTGACGGTACGTGCTGCTTAAATCGATACAAACGACTTTAACCTTATCTTTTCCTTGTAAGTGATCAAGAAAGTTTGCCAGGTCTTTTGCTGAGCGACCTTTGACAATATCAAAGATTCGATGCTTCTTCAGGTTACAAAAGGTTGTGACATAACCTTGTCGTTTACTAAAGAAATGCTCATCAATACCGAGGACAGCAGGACAATGTTTGGTATCCACTTCACGATGAGCAAGGACATACTGCTGATGGTACCAACGTTCAATCTTTGCTTTTCCCATTTTAAAGTCACGTGCTAACGTTTGTTGCGATGCGCCTTCTGTGTGTCGATGAAAAACATGATAATGCAGCCGCTGAGTTGCGCGCTGATGCTTGTTGATGCCAGGGAATTGTTGATTGTAATAACATTTACATGCGTGGCAGAAAAGTTTGTAGGCTTTAAACCGTAAGATAGTTTGCGGGTAAACTTAGGATAATATCCTTGCGGGGCATTTTAAATCTCCTTTCTCTTGTCCAATCAACAAGTAAGGTATGATATTTTTAATTAAAATGCCCCCTTATTCGGGGAAGAGCCAAATAATTACAGAAAAAGTATTAAGCTATTTTTAAGCTAAAGCTAGTATAATAAATACACAAATTAATAGGACTAACGAGAGTGGAAAATTATGTCTTCCCCAAGAACGCCGCAGAGGCATGTGTTTACTCATCTTGAAAACATGACAGCAAAAGAAATGCAATTATTACGTCAATTCTTAGAAATAGACGGCCGTGCTGTTGTTAGACCGGGAGACTATTCCTGCACGATAAATGGGTGTGAGCATGTTTTCGTATTGAAACATACTTTTTTGTATCAGAAAAATAAAAATTACTTTTGGGTGAAAGGACTAGATATAAGTAATATTGCCTTCCGTGTAGAAGGCAAATTGAAGAAAACGGATGATAATGGCCTTATTTACGTGGAAAATCTTAATAAATCCTATATTGGGAAAAGAAAGCCATTAATAAGCGAAGAGGAAAGTAAAACATCATTATCTAGAATCCATCTTCATGCAAATCCAGTCATTTCTTCAGGTGAGGAGGAGATGATGGTGATGTGGAAAATGCCAGGCAGTGATTTAGATCTTGCGGTGAGAATGAAAGGGGATCTCTCCATTCGGCAGAAAATTGAAATTTCTCTGCAAGTAGCATGGGCAGTGCAAGAGCAAGTTCATGATGCTGAAACTCAGAAAGTTCATCAAGACATTAAACCTGGTAATATCATGCTTGATAATCAAGCACTTGAATGCAATGTTATCGATTTCGGTGAAGGATTAACGCCAGAGTATGCCTCGCCTGAGCAGCTTCGTAATAATAAGTTTTTAGATGAGAAGACGGACGTGTATTCGACGTGGCTGGCAATATGGGAGACGATATGGAACGGGCCGAATGTACAAAAAAATCTTATAAATAAGGAATTACAGGAAAAACGCGTTACCGCTGAAAGGGCGGTTGAAATGCGAATGAAGGTAGCTCAGCAATGTATTGATAATAAGCTTAATGATAAAGATCATTTGAAAGGAGAGATTTGGAATATTCCAGAAGAGATTGTAGAAATATATAATGCTGTCATCACTGACGATCCAAAGCAACGTCCTAGCATGATGGATGTCATTGAACGTTTGGAAGCATTTAAGCTTCAAGAAAAAATTAAAGCGATAGAGATCAGATTTCGCTATCCAGTGGCAACAAAAGAAGAGGTAAATGCCTATAAAAGAGAAATTACAAAGGCCTATAATGCTGCAAAGGAAGCTAGAGATTCTTTAAGAAAAAATGCAGAATTAAACATCAACAATAAAAAATTAGACAAAGAAGTCATTTTAGAAGCGATGGAGAAAATTCATCCTGTAGCGCTTAGTGAATTTATTTCTACCTTGCGTATTAAAGCATTGACTTATTTGACGAATAAGACCCAGATTAAGAATAAGCTACAAGAAATAGGAACCTCATTAGAGCATAATATAAATGCTTTATTAGAGATGCGAGAAAAATTGGTAGAGTATTATCACATTCCTGTTGCGCCTCGGTTATATAAATTATGTAAAGAAGTGTATGAATTAATGGAGCAAGTAGATGCTGTTTTAGATAAAAATTATAAGTATAAATCTAATATTGATGAAACGGTTATTTTGAATCAAAAATTTAAAAAAGGGATAGAAAAGCTAACCCCAAAATTTGAAAAAATATCGCGACAGTTTGAAAATCAGTCGTCGCTATTAAGATTAAGAGAAAACTTGCTAAAAGGTCTTGAGGAGTATGTGACCGAAAGAGGGAAAGTTTCTACAAGAAGACAAAGAGATGTGGTAGATATTGCTAACGTGCTTAAAGATTTTTCTATTACTACCTCAGATGAATTAATCCAAAAGGTGGAAAAAAAACTAAAGAACCTCAAAAAAGGCTGGTTCGGCCTAAGAGAAACTAGTTTTTTCCCAGCTGTTGGAAGCAGCCGACTAGTGAATATTCTGCGAAGTATCATGATCTCGCCCCACGAAAATGGACACACAACTAAGCGACCATTGGTAAGCACTCCTTAAAAGTGATCTTGCTCCGGACGCCCGGAGCAAGGGTCAAGTGCCACCTTAAGGTACAAGAAGTGGCCAAACACATCTTTTTAAATTGATAGAAATATATCAAGCTGCTGTTTTTTTCGAGATGAAAAGGAGCAAGAAAGAAGCGGATTATCACAGGAAGAATTTTGTAAAAATAATAGCCTGTCTTCATCAAGCTTCACGTATTATCGAAGTATTTTTCGAAATAAAGAGGATCAAAAAAAGAAGACGGTAGGAAGCTTTACCCAAGTAAATATCAGTAAGCCAGCAAGCATGAATGAAATTCGATTGACACTACCTAATGGATTTCAATGTTCAATTCCGTGTGATCTTGAAGCTGAAAAAATTAAAGAATTAATAGGGTACTTTTATCATGTTGATACCAGATGATGTAAAAATCTATTTTTATACGCAACCGGTAGATATGAGGAAATCCATTGACACGTTTTGTATTTTAATAACAGAGGTTCTTAAAATGAATCCTGCTGATGGTAGTTTATTTTTATTTCGTAGTAAAAATGGAAATAAGTTAAAAGCGATTTATTATGAAACGAACTGTTTTACGTTATGGTATAGACGACTCGAAAAGGGAAGATTTATATTTGCAAAAGATGCACATGGTCATATGGAGATGAGCAGAGAATATTTTAAGTGGTTATTAGCGAGCGACAAATATTCTCGATTGGATACAATGGAGCCAAGTCAAATAGCAAATTATTGTTAAAAAACTCGTATAATTAGCAATTATTTGCTATATTACGCGCATGGAAATTGACATTGAAAACCTACCATAATCACCCGACTTATTGCGCAAAATCATATTTGATATGCGTGTAGAGCTTAGCTCGTATAAAGAAA